>NZ_DBNGMQ010000077.1:0-186430 GCF_057126245.1 Yeosuana sp.
AAAAAATCCGGTTCGAAAGAATCGGATTTTTTTATAAATAATCGGTCCTAAACATTAAATAAAATTAGAAACCCTATTTTTGCCACCAAATTAATTATTTAATGAATTTATCTCAAATCAAATTAATTGCTACCGATATGGATGGCACGTTGCTTAATTCTAATCACGAAGTAAGCAACTTATTTTTTGAACTATTTAAAGAAATTAAGAAACATAACATCTTATTTGTTGCTGCTAGCGGAAGACCCTATTACAGTATTATAGATAAATTAAGTGCTATTAAAAATGATATTATAGTTGTCGCAGAAAACGGTGGAATCGTTGCTAAACAGGATACACTAATGATGTCGACGCCTATTAAAAAAGATAATTTGTCTCAAGTAGAATCAATTATTGACTGTAATAATCATATTCACGCAGTATTTTGCACACAATCAAAAGCATATTTTAAGAGTGCTTCAAACGGTTACATCAAATTATTATCAGAATATTATCCAACCTTTACTGTGATTGATCGCATCGTAGATATTAAAGAAGAAATCATAAAAATTGCCCTTTACCATGATGAAGATTCTGAAAGGTATATTTATCCTTTTGTTAAAGAACTTGAGTCTGAATATAAAATAAAAATATCAGGAAAAAACTGGCTAGACATATCAGATGATTTAGCAAATAAGGGACATGCTTTAGAATTACTTCAAAAAACTTTTAATATCTCAATAGAAGAAACTTTAGTTTTTGGGGACTATAACAATGATCTGGAGATGCTAAAACTTGCATCCTATAGTTTTGCTATGGAAAACGCTCATCCAAATGTGAAAGAAATTGCCAACTTTAAGACTAAAAGTAATAATGATTTTGGAGTTGAACTCATTTTAGAAAAACTTATCGCATCAAAAAAAGGGTAACAAGTTTTGAGCTTTTATTTTAATTTAACTACCAAATGCTGTAAGCACCAATTGCCTGCTACCACCATTATTTCTGTGTTCACATAAATAAATGCCCTGCCAAGTTCCTAAATTTAATTTTCCCTTAGTAATTGGTATTTGTACTGAAGAACCTAATATTGATGACTTAATATGTGCAGGCATATCATCAGAACCCTCGTACCTATGTTCGTAATAAGACGCATGTTCTGGAATCATGACATTAAAATGACTTTCAAAATCAATTCGCACCGTATAGTCTGCATTTTCATTAATTGTTAAACTTGCTGATGTATGTTTAATAAATATTTGTAATTGCCCAATATTTATTTCCTTTATTTCTGAGATCTCTTTAATTATTACATCCGTTATTAAATGAAAGCCTCTTGGGTGAGGTTTTAATGTTATTTGTTTTTGAAAAAACTTCATATGTCCATTTTTATGATTTTCAAATGTACATTATAAAATAATACTATTTAAACGCAACCATTCTACCTTATACTCATCTATATATAGCAAAACAATTAAAAACATGAGACACACTTTATTAATTTTATTTACTTGTTTTTTTATTTTTACTAATTGTTCTATTAAAAATGATAATACAACGCCCGACGTTGTTAGAGTTTATTATAATTTAATAAACGTTAGTGGAGGCATAGAAGGTGTTGATGACTATTTTGAATTAGGAACCATAACTTGGACATTTAATGATGAAACAGGAATATTAACCGTTGTAAATGAAAATATTGACAACACTAAACAAGATGGTTTAGATTCTGGAGATTACAACTATTCTGTTTTGAATAGTGGGGGTAATTCTTTTCTAATTGTAGATTCAAATGAATTGGGGTCATTAGAATACATAACAAACAATCTCATCATAAATGGAAATGAGACTTCTGAAGGAAGCGGTGCAGATGGTTTTATCTATACGTTTTCTTTAACCACAGTAATTGAATAATCTATTACGTTTTCTGTTTCTTTTTTCTAGCAGCCGGAAACAATACATTATTTAGAATTAATCGGTATCCGGGAGAAGTTGGGTGTAAATCTAATTCGGTCTTGGCATCTCCTACTCTATGCTGATAATCTTCAGGATCATGACCACCATAAAACGTAAAAAAGCCTTTCCCTTTAATTCCATGAATATATTTGGCTTCTCCATTAGTTTTATTTTCTCCCATAACTAAAACGTTAGATTTAATTTCGTCTCTCGTAAAAGCTGTCGTTTGCCCCATAAATCCTTTTACCAACGCGGTATGATTTTGACATAGCATCGTAGGAATAGGATCCCATTTAGCTGAAAAATCCATAAGAGAAAAATAATCAACCGTTCTTGAAATGCGGCGTTTTTGGGTCATATCAATTGATGAAAACTCATAGATGGATGGATTTCTTTCCAATTTAAAATCAGTAAATGCGAAGGTCTGCTTATAGCTAATTTTACTTTGGTAATTAGCATCGCTAGCATCACCATCAAACATTGGTTCACAAATATCAACACCTTGTGCAGACAATGCTATATCAAAACTATCTGCAGCACTGCACATAGCAAACATAAAACCACCCCCAACAACATAATCTCTAATTTTTAAGGCCACATCTAATTTTTCTTCTGATACCTTACTATATCCCAATTTATCTGCTAAAGCTTCTGCTTCTATTTTTTGTTCAATATACCAAGCTGCAGATTTATACATACCATAAAATTTCCCATATTGCCCAGTAAAATCTTCGTGATGTAAGTGTAACCAATCAAATAAAAGAAGCCCATCATTTAACACCTCTTCATCATAAACAGTCTCATATGGAATTTCGGCATACGTTAATACCATGGTTACGGCATCATCCCATGGCTGTTTGCCATAAGGTGTATATACCGCTATTTTGGGTGCTTTTTCTAAAATGACAGCTTCCATGTTTTGACTAGGACTATTAATTTCTTGTAAGATTTGTTCTGTTTTAGAATCTGAAATCAGTTCAAAAGAAACACCTCTAATTTGACATTCTCTATGAATATCTTCAATATCTGGTAATAAAAAAGAACCCCCTCTATAATTTAACAACCACTTCACCTTAAGTTGTTTCTCTAAAACCCAATAGGTAATTCCATAAGCCTTTAAATGATTATTCTGGCTATCTGCATCCATCGGTATTAAAATGTAAGACGCGAATGTCTTTACCGAAAAAAATAAGAGTATTATAAAAATAATGGGCCTTCTCATAGATTGAAAGATACTTAAAAATTAATGCTGAACGAAATAGATTAAGTAAATATTAAGGATTAAAATGGCACATCACTATTGTCATCGTCGTTAAACGAACTTCCAAAGGCCTGATCTGGATTTGCTTTAAAAGTATCTGATTTGAAGGTATCATCATTTGCGGCAGCATTCATTTTGCTATGAAATTCAAAAGGTGAATCAAAATCGTCCAGATTATCGAACTTACCTAAATGCCCAATAAATTTTAATCGAATATTATCGAGTCCACCATTTCTGTGTTTTGCAATAATAAATTCTGCTTGACCTTCTGTCGGAGAACGCTCATCATCATCCCATTCTTCAATCTTATAATATTCTGGTCTGTAAATAAAGGATACAATATCCGCATCTTGCTCTATCGCACCCGATTCACGTAAATCACTTAACAAAGGTCTTTTACTTCCACCACGTGTTTCAACCGCACGGGATAACTGCGACAAAGCAATTACTGGTACACTCAATTCTTTAGCTAACGCTTTTAAGTTCCTAGAAATGGTTGAAATTTCTTGTTCTCTATTTCCTCCTTTTTGACTTCCACCTGCGGTCATTAATTGCAAATAATCAATAATTATTAGCTTAATACCATGCTGTGATGCGAGTCTTCTTGCTTTTGCACGAAGATCGAATATGGAAAGTGAAGGGGTGTCATCAATAAATAATGGTGCCTTTTCGAGCCCTTTTACCTTAACATTAAGTTGTTCCCACTCATGCTTTTCTAGTCGGCCTGTACGCAGCTTTTCTGATGATAATCCAGTTTCACTTGAAATTAAACGTGTAATAAGCTGTACTGATGCCATTTCTAAAGAGAAAAATGCCACAGGAATATTATTGTTTACAGCAATATTTCTGGCCATAGAAAGTGTTAAAGCCGTTTTACCCATACCTGGTCTTGCAGCCACAATAATTAAATCACTTTCTTGCCAACCTGAGGTTAGCTTATCAAGCTTGTCAAATCCTGAAGGAATACCACTTAGTCCTTCCTTGTTTGAAATTTCTTCAATTTTCTTTTTAGCCTGAATTACTAAACTTTGAGCTGTTTCACTAGACTTTTTAATATTTCCTTGAGTAACTTCATACAGTTTTGCTTCAGCGTTATCTAATAAATCAAAAACATCTTTGGTTTCATCATAAGAATCTTCAATAATTTCACTTGAAATTTTAATCAAACTACGTTGAATATATTTTTGTAAAATAATACGGGCATGAAACTCAATATGTGCAGAAGAGGATACTTTTTGTGTTAAAGAAATAAGATAAAAATCGCCACCTGCAATCTCCAGTTTTAAATTTTTCTTCAATTGCGTAGAAACGGTTAATAAGTCAACCGGTTCGCTATTTTCGAACAACTGAAAAATAGCTTCAAAAATATGTTGATGTGCTTCTTTGTAGAATGCTTCTGAACTTAAAATATCAATGACTTCATCAACACCTTTTTTATCAATCATCATTGCTCCAAGAACAACTTCCTCTAAATCAAGTGCTTGAGGCGGTATTTTTCCTTTTTCAAGACTAATTAAGGTACTTCTATCTACTTTATATCCTTTAATTTGATTCGGTTGTTCCATAACTACGAAAGTAACTAAAATGAGAGAAGTTTAAAAGAAATATTGAATTTCGATTATGAACCACTCATTAACAATCTAACTGTTAATAACTCGAAAAAATTGTCAATAACCATAAAAAAATCTGAAGTTTTCACTTCAGATTTTTACTATGTTATGATTTTAAAAGGGTTAGCCTTTAAAGACTCCCATATTTAAATATTTTTCCATTCGTTTGTCAACTAAATCTTTTGGTGATAAGTTTTTAAGTGTTTCATAAGATTTAGAAATGGTATTGCTTACTGTTAAAAATGTTTGTTCCTTATCTCTATGAGCACCACCCAGAGGTTCTTTAATAATTTCATCCACCAACTTAAGTCGCTTCATGTCTTTAGCTGTAAGTTTTAACGCTTCAGCTGCTTGCTCTTTATATTCCCAGCTACGCCATAATATGGAAGAACAAGATTCTGGAGAAATCACTGAATACCACGTATTCTCTAACATTAAAACAAGGTCACCAACACCAATTCCAAGGGCACCACCAGAAGCTCCTTCACCTACAATTATAGTAATAATTGGCACTTTTAAACGTGTCATTTCTAAAATATTTCTAGCAATGGCTTCTCCCTGCCCGCGCTCTTCAGCTTCTAAACCAGGATAAGCACCAGGTGTATCTAAAATAGTAACTACAGGGATACCAAACTTTTCAGCAGACTTCATTAATCGTAATGCTTTTCTATATCCTTCAGGATTTGCCATACCGAAATTACGATATTGCCTTGTCTTAGTGTTATAGCCTTTCTGCTGACCAATAAACATATAGCTTTGATCTCCAATTTTCCCCAAACCACCTATCATGGCTTTATCATCTTTAAAATTTCTATCTCCATGAAGCTCTAAAAATGAATCTCCACAAATAGCTCTAAAATAATCTAAAGTATAAGGTCTATTAGGATGACGTGACAATTGAACACGTTGCCATGGTGTTAAGTTTTTATAAATCTCTTTTTTGGCCTCCTTAAGCTTTTTTTCTATTTGTGAGCATGTTTCAGTGACATCAACTTCACTTTCTTCTCCAATGATTCTACATTTTTGAAGCTGGTCTTCTAGGTCTTTTATGGGGAGTTCAAATTCTAAATATTCCATAAGAATTTTAAATTATGTTTAGTTAGCATACAAACGTACATATTTTTTTCTTTTTAATTAAAGCAAAAACATTAAATATAGGTTACATTAATCTTAATTTCAAAAAAAATTATTACAAAATAACACATAAAATATTTATAAACAACTAAACGTTTAAAGACGTTTTCGCTTTAACAATCTCTTATTTTTTAATAATGCATTTAGCAATACTGTTGTAAGAATAAGTATTGCTCCATAATAAAAGTTAGCACTCATTATTTCCGTTTCCGGAAATAGAATTAGTGCTATTATAATACCGTATATAGGTTCTAAATTATAGCTTAAGACAACCGTATATGGACTAATAACTTTCATAACATGAACTGAAGCTATAAAAGCATAAGCAGTACAAACTGATGCTAGAATAAATAAGTAGCTATAATCTGAAACCCTTAAATTAAAGAATTCAAAAGAAAAACCACCTTTAAAAATGATTATAAAAAGGGTAATAAATAACATACCACTAATAAATTCATAAAATGTAATGACTGTTGCAGAATGATGACGTAAAAATTTACCATTTAGTACTGCAAATAATGATGATAAAAACGCAGAAAATATTCCTAAAACAATGCCATTAAAATATTTAATCTCACTTTGAGTAATAATTAATAAACCAATAACAACAAGTATTCCGAAAATAATTTCATACCAGATTATTTTACGTTTAAAGATAATTGGCTCAATAATGGAAGCAAAAAAAGCACCTGCTGAAAACATAGATAACGCAATAGAAACATTGGATTCATCTATAGAGCCAAAAAATGTAATCCAATGAAGGGCGATAATAATGCCTGCTACAAAAAGCTTAAGAACGGCTTTGAGAGAGATATGAATATCAATTTTAAATGCTTTAATATAAACAAAGAACAACACTAATGCTATTGCCATTCTAAACCAAACTAACGGTATGGCTGTAATGGTTATCAGTTCTCCTAATATAGCAGTAAACCCAGCAATAAAAACCAAGAAATGAAGATGCAGGTAATTCTTTAACTTAACGTTTAGCATTTCTTAACAAGTAAATAGCTAAGATACCGAAAATGACATTAGGAAACCATACAGCGATAATTGGAGGAAAATTTGATTGCTCAGCCATCACTCCGAAAATTTTATCAAAAAAGACAAACACCATAGCAATACATATTCCTACTGCTAAGTTTACTCCCATTCCACCACGTCTTTTAATAGATGAAACGGCTACAGCAATTATCGTTAATATAAATACAGAAACCGGAAGACTCCATTTTCGATAAAGCACTAATTGATAGCGTCCAATATTAGAAGATCCTCTTTTTTCTTCTTTATCGATAAAATTTAATAATTCTGTATACGGTAATATTTCAGCAATGTAGATAACAGGAGTAAGATCTTCTACGTCAAATGAGAAAAGCGTGTCTTTACTCCTTTCAATAACCAAATCATCCTCAATTTCTCCAACCGTTCTTTTTACATAATCAACGAGTCTGTATGTTGTATCTTTTTCAATATACTTAATGCTTTTTGCACTAATCTTATAGGTTAACTTGTTATCTTCAATATGCTCAAGGGTAAAATTTGTACCCTGCTTATTCTCTGCATTAAAACTGCTAACGTAGATAAATTCATTATCATTAATTTGCCTAAAAACATTTCTATCTTGAGTTGTTTTTCTGGTAGGGTGTAAATATTTATAATCAAATTCATTGAAACCTTTGCTGGCTATTGGAGCTAGGTACATTCCTAAAAATAACGCCAGTCCACCAATAATAGTAGCCCCTATTAAATACGGTCTTAAAAATCGTGTAAATGACACTCCTGAACTTAAAAATGCTATAATTTCTGTATTATTTGCCAGTTTAGACGTAAACCATATGACCGATAGAAATAAAAATAGGGGAAATAATAAATGTGCAAAATAAACTGTAAAGTCTAAATAGTAAATAACTATTTCTTTAAATGGTACTTCATTTTCTAATAACTTTCCAATTTTTTCAGCTAGATTAACCGTAATTCCTATAGGAATAAACAACAGCAACATCATAAAAAATGTAAAGAGATAACGCTTTAATATGTACCAATCTAGAATTTTCAAGTTTATAAGCGTTTATTCATTTGGTTTACCATTTGGTTTTTCCATGTACTGAAATCTCCTGCTAAGATATGTTTTCTTGCTTCTCTAACCAACCATAAATAAAACCCTAAATTATGGATGGTTGCAATTTGCATTCCTAACAACTCATTTACAGAAAATAAGTGTCTTAAATATGCCTTAGTATACTCAATATCTACAAACGTTATTCCCATTTCATCAACCGGAGAAAAATCATCTTTCCATTTTAGGTTTTTAATATTTATAGTACCGTGAGCTGTAAATAACATCCCATTTCTGGCATTTCTTGTTGGCATGACACAATCAAACATATCAATACCTAACGCAATATTCTCTAAAATATTTATAGGTGTACCTACTCCCATTAAATATCTTGGTTTATCTTCAGGTAAAATATTACAAACAACTTCCGTCATTGCATACATTTCTTCAGCGGGCTCCCCTACCGACAGACCTCCAATAGCATTACCTAGTGCTCCTGCATTGGCTATATATTCCGCAGATTGCATTCGTAAATCTTTATAAGTACTTCCTTGCACTATTGGAAAAAAAGTTTGATCATACGCATATTTTAAAGGTGTTTTATCTAGATGATTTATACATCTATCTAACCACCTATGTGTCATATGCATTGATCTTTTTGCATAATTATAATCACATGGATATGGCGTACATTCATCAAAAGCCATAATGATATCAGCACCAATACTTCGTTGTATTTCCATAACATTTTCAGGCGTAAATGTGTGGTAACTGCCGTCAATATGCGATTTAAACTTAACGCCTTCTTCTTTTATTTTTCTATTCGCCGATAATGAATATACCTGGTATCCACCAGAATCTGTTAAAATATTACGGTCCCAATTCATAAACTTATGAAGTCCTCCCGCTTTTTCCAAAGTATCTGTTTGAGGTCTTAAATATAAATGATAGGTGTTCCCAAGAATAATATCCGGATTGATATCATTTTTAAGCTCACGCTGATGAACCCCTTTTACCGATGCTACCGTACCAACAGGCATAAAAATAGGGGTTTCTATTACGCCATGGTCAGTAGTTATCTTCCCTGCCCTCGCTTTTGAATGATTATCTTTTGCTTTTAATTGAAATTGCATATTCATAAAATCGTCAGTCGGCAAACCTACATATTTTTTTAATTTTAATTTAATTTTATCCAATTAATATAAAGGTTCACCAATTCAAATTTATCCTAATTAAGACATAGAAGTAAAGATAACTATGTTGATTGTTATTAACAAAAATCAAACTTGTTAACACTAATGATGCGAAGACCTAAAATAGAACATTATTAATTTGTGAAACTATCATAATAACTTATTTTTGTCACGTTAAAAACAAACTATTAAAACATGCCAAACACACAACAATTAGAAGATTTAACCATTCAAGTTAGAAGAGATATTCTAAGAATGGTTCATAAAGTAAACTCGGGTCATCCAGGAGGTTCATTAGGATGCACGGAATTTCTTGTAACATTATATAATGTTATAATAGACAGAAAGGAAGGCTTTGATATGGATGGTATTGGGGAAGATCTTTTCTTCTTATCTAACGGACATATTTCCCCCGTTTTTTACAGTGTTTTAGCTCATGCTGGATATTTTCCTGTTGAAGAATTAAATACATTTCGATTAATAGATTCTCGTTTACAAGGTCACCCTACTACGCATGAAGGCTTACCAGGTGTAAGGATGTCCTCTGGTTCGCTCGGTCAAGGCTTATCGGTAGCCTTGGGTGCTGCACAAGCAAAAAAATTAAATGGTGATACTCATTTGGTGTATTCGCTTCATGGTGACGGTGAGTTACAAGAAGGGCAAAACTGGGAAGCTATTATGTATGCTTCCGCTAAAAAAGTAGATAACCTTATTGCTACTGTAGATTTGAATGGACAACAAATTGATGGTTCTACGGACCATGTGCTACCTATGGGAAGTATCAAAGCAAAGTTCGAAGCCTTTGGTTGGATTGTTTTAGAAATTGAAGAAGGAAATAATATTGAAGCTATTTTAAAAGGAATGGCAGAAGCTAAATCTAAAACGGGTCAAGACAAACCTGTTTGTGTATTATTAAAAACAGTCATGGGTAATGGCGTCGATTTTATGATGCACACGCATGCT
This sequence comes from Yeosuana sp., assembly GCF_057126245.1. Classification (NCBI taxonomy): domain Bacteria; kingdom Pseudomonadati; phylum Bacteroidota; class Flavobacteriia; order Flavobacteriales; family Flavobacteriaceae; genus Yeosuana; species Yeosuana sp. The sequence continues at coordinate 10,150 of NZ_DBNGMQ010000077.1, forward strand.
TGGCATGGTAAAGCACCAAACGATGAGCAACTTGCCATTGGTTTAAGCCAAAACCCTGAAACTTTAGGAGATTATTAATTCCCAATCAAAGAAAAAAATGAAAACATACACATATACAGAAAAGAAAGATACAAGAAGTGGATTTGGTGCAGGGTTAGCAGAATTGGGAAGAAAAAACCCTAATGTTGTAGCGCTTTGCGCGGATTTGATTGGCTCTTTAAAAATGGATACATTTATTGAAGAAAACCCAGAGCGTTTTTTTCAAACAGGCATTGCTGAAGCCAATATGATGGGAATTGCTGCTGGTTTAACTATAGGAGGAAAAATTCCTTTTACTGGCACGTTTGCAAATTTTTCAACAGGTAGAGTTTACGATCAAATTCGACAATCCATAGCTTATTCTGGTAAAAATGTAAAAATTTGTGCATCGCATGCCGGTTTGACTTTAGGTGAAGATGGTGCAACACACCAAATTCTAGAGGATATAGGATTGATGAAAATGCTTCCTGGAATGGTTGTTATTAATCCTTGTGATTATAATCAAACGAAAGCAGCCACCATCGCTATTGCTGACTATGAAGGCCCAGTTTATTTGCGTTTCGGAAGACCTTCTGTACCCATTTTTACACCGGCAGATCAAACATTTGAAATAGGTAAAGCTATCATATTAACTGAGGGAACTGATGTTACCATTGTAGCTACTGGCCACTTAGTTTGGGAAGCTTTAGAAGCTTCAAAAGTGTTACTTGAAAGAGGTATTTCAGCTGAAGTCATCAATATTCATACTATCAAACCTTTAGATGACGCTGCTATTTTAAAATCTGTTGCAAAAACTGGATGTATTGTAACCGCTGAAGAGCATAATATTATTGGTGGCTTGGGAGAAAGTGTTGCAAGAGTTCTAGCGACTAATAAACCTACACCACAAGAATTTGTTGGCACTAACGATACTTTTGGTGAATCTGGTACGCCTGCGCAATTAATGGAAAAATATAAACTGAATAGCGCTGCTATTACTTCTAAAGCAGAAAAAGTTATAAAAAGAAAATAATATTTGTTTGGCAACGTTTTTGATATTATATAAATCAAATTCAAAAAGCGAATATTATGAAAAATTTAAAAAGTGAATTTAATGCGGGTAAAAATGTATTTTTTCTCGCATTATTTTTTATTTCAGTTTCAACTGCCATTTATGCTCAAACAGCAACTGGCCTTGGTATTAAAGCAGGTTTAAATTACAATGCTAATGGTGATTATTTTGAATCAATTGGCTCAAATGCCCAACACCCAGACAGAAACGTGGGCTATCATTTTGGACTCTTTGGTAAAATTGGTAATGAAATCTATTTTAAACCTGAGCTAATCTATTCAAGCACTAAGAGTGATTATGATTCAGATAGCTTTAAAATGCAAAAACTTGATGCCCCGTTATTAGTGGGTATAAAAGTTCTTGGTCCTATTAGTGTATTTGCAGGTCCATCGTTTCAATATATTTTAGATTCAGAATTTGATGGCATTTCAATTAATGATGTGGAAAATGACTTTTCTGTCGGCCTTAATTTTGGGATAGCTCTGAATATTAAAAAAATTGGTATTGATTTAAGATATGAACGCGGTTTTAGCAACAACGAAGCTAATTTTTTAAGTAATAATGGTATTGGCACCAGTACATTAGATACAAGACCTAATCAATTAATTTTAGGACTATCATTAATTCTTTAGGAAAAAAATCACAAACAAAAAGCCTCGCAAATGCGAGACTTTTTGTTTTCTTTATGTATTTTTTATTCGCCGCTATCTAAATAATCTGCGATACCGTCACCATCGGTATCAGTAAAAGTTATAACGGTTCCTGTAAAAGTGCCATCTTGCTCTCGTATTATTTTATTTAGAAGTACTTCATTAGGTTGCAATGACATATTCTTTACTTCTGCTAGTGTCGCTTTATTAAAAGTAGTAATGGTAATTTCATTTTCAGTTAAAACGCCATCTCCATCATCATCTGTATCAACATAATTTGGTATATTATCACTGTCTGTATCATCGAATTCTAGCGAAAACTCTCCGTCACCATTTAAATCCTCTAAATATGAAGGAATTCCATCCAAATCATCATCATTTTGAAATATTTGAAATAATTCAAACTCAAAGATTAAAGGCGAATAAGCTGAAATACCTGCAGTTGCACTTGAAAAATATGCTAATCCGGAAGGCAAAAACATAACCCCAACCCCATGATTCACATAATCTATGGTACCATCACCAACATCAACAAAACCTTCGGCAGCACTAAAATTAGGCATTACTTTGCTCCACCCTGGAATTAGAGATAATAAATTAAATGAAACCGGAGTAGCTGTAGCATCAAAAACTGTTTCATTAAGTAATCGTCCTTCATAATTAATACGGACTTTATCAACAAACGTTGGTGAATCACCTCCTCCCTGATGTAATTTAAGAATGTAAAATTGGTAATCTGTTTCAGCATAAACGGTAGTTTTTGTTTCGACGGCATCCATTAATAATGTAAAACCAGTAGGTACCATTTCTCCATCTAAAAGTTCAGTTATTTCTAAGTCGCTAATACTAGGGTCTGTATTAGATTCAAAATCACTAGAATTGTAATAATGTGTTTCAAAATACCCTATTAAAGAGTCATTATCAACAATTTGTTGTTCAACTCTATCTCTAATTTCAATAGTTGGGGTTGTAGTATTATCATCTTTTTTACAAGATAAAATACTTAGAGTTAAACATAAAAAATATAAAGTGACTTTTCTTATTCTCATTATTGCTTATTTTTGGGTCGCAAGATACAATTTAAATATAATTTTGCATAACAACATTAACGTAGATTTCACATAAATAATATGCGAATAGATAAGTATTTATGGTGCATTAGGTATTACAAAACAAGGTCTCTTGCAACAACAGCATGTAAAAAGGGACATGTAAGAATTAACAATGAAATTGTAAAACCCAGTAGAGACGTTTACCCTCAAGACCAAATAGATATAAGAAAAGACCAAATTAACTATAAACTAATTGTTAATGATATTCCTGAAAGCAGAATTGGGGCTAAACTTGTAGATATTTATAGAATTGATAAAACACCTAAAGAGGCCTTTGAAGCTAGAGAACTTTTAAAATATTCAAAAGATTATTACAGAAAAAAAGGTGTTGGAAGACCTACGAAAAAGGACAGAAGGAATATTGATGATTTTACAGATGACACATCCAATACTGAAATTTAATTATATAAAATGACCATATGCATTTTCTATTTGTCTCTTTAAAAAAATATATAATATACAGATAAAAATGAGTAATTTTATACTTTAATTTAACAACAGAAATTATGACCGTTGAAAAAAACATAATTCTAACGCACAATCAAATCAATAATAAGATTAGACGTATTGCTTTTCAGATTTATGAGGGCAATGTAAATGAAAAAGAAATCATTTTAGCTGGTATTGATAAAAACGGTTTCACATTTGCAAAAAAACTAAAAACTACTATCCAGAAAATTTCTGATATTAATCCGATACTTTGTAAAGTAAGCATCAACAAAAAAAATCCGATAGAAGATATAAAAACATCTATTCCATCAAGCGAATATCAAAACAAATCTTTAATCTTGGTAGATGATGTTTTAAACTCTGGTACTACCCTGATTTATGGGGTAAAGCACTTTTTAAATGTGCCTTTAAAACAATTTAAAACGGCTGTGCTTGTCAATAGAAACCATAAAAAATATCCAGTAAAGGCTGATTTTAAAGGAATATCACTTTCAACATCTTTACATGAACATGTAGAAGTTACGCTAGAAGGTAAAGTATTTGAAGCCTATTTAGATTAAATAACTTAATATTTCTTTAACAATCTCCTTTTTAGTTTTATTATCTATAGAAATTTTGAAGCCAGCTTGCTCATAATAAGGGGATCTTTCAAACAAATGTTTACCAATAAATTCTGTTAACTGCTCATCTGTTTCCAAATGAGAAATTAAAGGCCGTTTACTTTTTCTTGTTTTCAATCTATCAACTAAAAAAAGAATTGAAGCTTTTAAATAAAAGCTTGTAACCTGACTCGTGTTTTGAATAACAGTCATATTATTAGAATAGCAAGGTGTTCCACCACCTAAAGACAATACAACATGACTTTCGTTAAAAACAATCTCTTTTAAAAGAGAGGTTTCAAGCTTCCTGAAATATATTTCCCCTTTTTTATCGAAGATTCTTTGAATGGTCATTCCTTCTTTATTTTCAATATAATCATCTAAATCAATAAAATCGTAATTCAATTTTTTAGCTAAAATCTTTCCAATGGTAGACTTTCCAGAAGCCATATACCCAATTAATATTACAATCATAAACTTGTTTTGAATTGATTATTAAAAACATACACAAAAGCTTGACAAAAAAACAAAAAAATCTTCAAAAAAAGCCTTGTTTTATTAATTAAACATTTTATATTTGCACCCTCGTTAGAGAAAAACATTTTGACCTGGTAGCTCAGTTGGTAGAGCATCTCCCTTTTAAGGAGAGGGTCCTGGGTTCGAGCCCCAGCCCGGTCACAAAAAAAAGTTAAGCTATATGCTTAACTTTTTTTATTTTTACACTGTTTATATGCGCACGTGGCGGAATTGGTAGACGCGCTAGCTTGAGGGGCTAGTATTCGCTTAGAATGTGGAAGTTCGAATCTTCTCGTGCGCACTATTATCTCAAATTTATTGAGAGATAAAGGTCTTTTTGTTATTTATCAACGATTCTTAATAATTCCTTAATCCATTCTTAATAGAAGCTAATATTTCTCCTAATTAAAAACAAAAGCTAAAAAAATAACCTGTTAATTTTTTCTTATAATTTACATTTTAAATAAAAATACTTGGCTTTTATGTTGAACAAAAGATAATTATTCTTAGTTTTGTTTAATAATTTTTAGGATTCAATGAACAATATAAAAACAGAGTTTAGTATTAAAGATTTAGAAAATCTAAGTGGAATCAAAGCTCATACGATAAGAATATGGGAGAAACGCTATAACTTATTAGAACCTAATAGGACCGATACTAATATAAGATATTACTCTACTGAAAGCCTTCAAAAAATTTTAAATGTCGCTTTTTTAAACAATAATGGCTATAAAATTTCTAAAATTTCAAATTTAAAGGATGAAGATATTTCTGCCTTGGTAAAAGAAGTTGCAGCAAAGGATAAAAAGTTAGATGATAATTCAATTAACGCATTTAAACTTGCTATGTTAACTTTTGACCAGCACCTATTTTCTAAAACTTACAAAGAACTAATCAAAATAAAATCATTCAAAGAAATTTTTTATGATACATTTATTCCTTTTTTAAACGAAATTGGACTTTTATGGCAAACAGACACAATTACTCCTGCTCATGAGCATTTTATTTCGACTCGAATCAAACAAAAAATATTATTAAATATTGAGAAATATCAAGGCGTAGAACCAAATAATAACAAAACTACATTTGTGTTTTTTCTGCCAGAGAATGAAATTCATGATATTGGATTACTTTTTATTAATTATGAGTTGATTAGCAATGGCTACCAAACCTTGTTCTTAGGACAAAGTATACCCACTATCAATTTGAAAGATTTACTGAAATTTTATGATAACTTAACGTTTATTACTTTTTTAACAGTCAAACCTGAAAAAGAATACCTTCAAAATTTTTTAGAAGAATTTCAAGAAAATCTTTTGGAAGGAAATAAGAATGAATTATGGATTCTTGGTTATATGCTAAAATTTATAGACATCAATTCACTACCAAATAATATTAAAGCATTTACGTCGATAGAAAGTTTAGTTAGCAAATTAAAAAGTTAAGTTAAAATTTAATTTTATTGTTTAACTATTTTGTATGTTTGTTAAACATATGAATATATCTATAATAGGTTCGGGATTCTCTTCACTAGCCGCTTCGTGTTATCTAGCACAAGCAGGCCATGATGTTACTATATTTGAAAAAAATAAAACTATTGGCGGCCGTGCAAGGCAGCTTATAAAAGATGGGTTTACTTTCGACATTGGTCCAACATGGTATTGGATGCCTGATGTTTTTGAACGTTTTTTTTTAGATTTTGATAAATCCCCATCGGATTATTATACATTAGAAAAATTAAACCCTGCCTACAGTGTTTACTTTGGAAAAGATGATTACATAACCATCGAGGATACTTTAGAAAAAATATTAATTGCTTTTGAAAAAGAGGAAAAAGGGTCTTCAATAAAACTAAAAAAATTCATTACTAATGCCAAGAGTAACTACGATATAGCTATTAAAGATTTAGTATACAATCCTGGTGTTTCACCATTAGAACTCGTTACGCCGGCAACAATTTTAAAAATAAATCAATTTTTTAGTAACATAAAAAGAGACGTTAGAAAAGAATTTAAAAATGAACGTCTGTCAAAAATATTAGAGTTTCCTGTGTTGTTTTTAGGAGCAAAGCCAAGTGACACTCCTTCTTTTTATAATTTTATGAATTATGCTGATTTTGGACTGGGCACTTTTCATCCAAAAAAAGGAATGTATCAAGTTATTTTGGCTATGGAATCTTTAGCTAAAGAGCTTGGGGTAACTATTAAAACGAAAAGTTCGATTGAAAAAATTATAGTTGATAATGGTAAAGCAACAGGAATAGTTTCAAATGGAAAAACATATTCAAGTGATATTGTTTTAAGTGGTGCTGATTACCATCATACAGAAACATTATTAGAGAAATCCGACAGACAATACAGTGAAAACTATTGGAGCAAAAAGACTTTTGCACCTTCCTCTTTACTCTTTTATGTAGGTTTTGATAAGAAACTTAAAAATGTTAATCATCATACATTATTTTTTGATGTCAATTTCGATGTTCATGCTGAGGCTATTTATGATAATCCAAAATGGCCAGAAAACCCATTGTTTTATGCAAGTTTTCCGAGTAAAACAGATACTGATTCAGCTCCTGAAGGACAAGAAGCTGGTATCTTTTTAATACCATTAGCACCAGGTTTAGAAGACACGAAAGAATTAAGAGAGCGCTATTTCGAAAAAATAATGATACGATTTGAGACATTAACTTCCCAAAAAATAAAAAAACATGTTATATTTAAAGAGTCGTTTTGTATTAATGATTTTATAAAAGATTATAATTCATACAAAGGAAATGCTTATGGTATGGCTAATACCCTTACTCAAACGGCATTTTTAAGACCCAAACTAAAAAGTAAAAAAGTAGAAAATCTTTTTTTTACAGGACAGTTAACTGTGCCAGGACCTGGAGTGCCGCCATCACTAATTTCAGGTAAACTTGTTGCAGAATTAATAAACAAGCATCACAACCAAAATTAGACATTAGAGTAACATCTAAAAATCAACAACCATAAATAACAACATAGATGAAAGCTTTATTTGATGACGTATCATATCACTGTAGTAAAATTGTTACCAAATCATACAGTACATCATTTTCACTCGCTACAAAAATGCTTGCAAAACCAATTAGAAATGATATTTATAACATTTATGGATTTGTAAGATTTGCGGATGAAATTGTTGATACTTTTCACGATTACGACAAAAAGTTACTTTTTAACAATTTCTCTAGAGATTTAGAGGAAGCTTTAGAAAACAAGATAAGTCTAAACCCAATCCTTAATTCATTTCAATATACGTATCACAAATATGGGATTGATAAAAGTTTGGTAGATGCTTTTATGAAAAGTATGAAACTAGATTTACACAAATCTAATTATCTTACTGAAGAAGAGTTTAAAATATACATTTACGGCTCTGCAGATGTTGTCGGATTAATGTGCTTAAAAGTTTTTGTAAAAGGAGATGATGTTCGATATAATGAGTTAAAAGATTCTGCAATGTCTTTGGGGTCTGCTTTTCAAAAAGTGAATTTCTTAAGAGATTTAAAAGCCGATTTTGAAGGATTAGAACGAAGTTATTTCCCTAATGCAGACTTAAATAATCTTAACGAGCAATCGAAACAAGATATTATACACGATATTGAAAATGACTTTGCTCAAGGATTACAAGGAATTAAACAACTACCTATTGAAGCTAAATTTGGGGTTTTTGTGGCTTACAGATACTATTCGCAGTTATTAAAAAAACTAAAAAAAACGCCAGCACTTCAAATTAAACAAGCTAGAATAAGAGTTAGAAATCATAAAAAATTTGAACTTCTAATGCGCAGTTATGTTAAATATCAATTAAATTTATTGTAATTTTATACTATGCAAATTATTTATTGGATACTCGTTTTTGTTTCTGTTTTCTGCTTTATGGAATTTATGGCATGGTTTACTCATAAATACATCATGCATGGGTTTTTATGGAGTTTACATAAAGATCATCACAAAAAAGACCATGATAGTTGGTTTGAACGTAATGACGCTTTTTTTCTTTTTTATGCCATTGTAAGTATGACATGTTTTTACTTATGGAGTTACGAGAATATTTGGTATTGTCTGCCAATTGGACTTGGAATTATGGCTTATGGGGCTGCTTACTTTTTAGTGCACGATATATTTATACACCAAAGATTTAAACTCTTTAGAAATGCCAACGGATGGTATGCAAAAGGTGTAAGAAGAGCTCATAAAATCCATCATAAGCATATTGGAAAAGAGGAAGGTGAATGTTTTGGAATGTTATTCGTTCCTTTTAAATTCTTCAAAAAATAATATATTCCTGAAAACGTAAATGACGACTAATTCCCATTTCGATTATATAATTATTGGAAATGGTTTAGCAGGGCTTCAACTTGCCTATCAACTTTCAAAAGAGTCATTTTTTGATACCAAGCAGATTGCTTTAATTGATAAATCGAACAAAAGCATTAACGATAAAACCTGGTGCTTTTGGGAACAAGGAAACGGACAATGGGATAATATTGTTTTTAAATCGTGGCATGCTGCATCTTTTATAAGTTCTACAAAACACCTGTCTCTAAAGTTAAAACCTTACACCTACAAAATGATTCGTTCCTTAGATTTTTATAAGGAAATTAAATCTGTGTTATCTAAAAAAGACAACATACACTTCATAGTTGACGAAGTAATTGATGTTGATATAAAAGACAATGCGTTCGTACATACTAAAAATTTTAAATATACCTCAAATCATATATTTGACAGCAGAATACCTCAAGAATTTAAAACAGATAAAAATAAATATATAACAATACAACAGCACTTTAAAGGTTGGGTTATAAAAACAGACGAGGATATATTTAATACCGAGGAATTTACCATGATGGATTACCGGTTAAAAGACGGTGATCAAACGACGTTTACCTATGTTTTACCATTTTCAGCAAATAAGGCATTAATAGAATTTACATACTTTACGCCCGATTTAGTAAAAGATGACACTTACGATATGTATTTAAAACAATATATATCGGATATTTTAAATATAAAATATTTTGACATTGTTGAGAGTGAAAGTGGTAACATTCCTATGACCAATTTCCCTTTTAATAAATACTCTAATAAGAATCTTACTAAAATAGGAACTGCAGGTGGATGGGTTAAAGGTTCAACGGGCTATTCTTTTAAACATACAGAAAAAAAAGTAGCTCATATTATTGAAAATTTAAAGCAAGAAAAGTCGCCTTCAGAAGGGGTATTCAAAAGAAAATATCAGTTTTATGATACTGTGTTTTTAAAAGTATTGAAAGACTATAACCATAAAGGAGAATGGGTTTTCCAACAGTTTTACTCAAAAAACTCAGTTAAAAATATGTTTGAATTTTTAGATGAAGAATCAAGTTTCAAATCGGAATTAAAAATAATGAGTTCTTTATTTTCTTCTACCTTTATAAAAGCTTTTTTTAAAACATTATGGCATTAATAAATTATCAATAGTAGTTCTTACTTTGTCGCTATTCCAATTAGCAGCACCACTTTCATCAATTACGATATAACCATTTTGATCTATTAAAAATGTTCTGGGAATACTGGGGACATCAAACAAACTCGCGCTAGTTAAAGGTCTAAACACTTTAAAAGTATAATTATTCTTATCCATGAAAGGATTTACATCAGTATACAAATCAGACGTTACAAAGAGGAACACAACCTTATCTTCATAATCATTGTAAAGTTCTTGAAGACTTGGCATTTCGGCAATACATGGCGGACACCAAGTTGCCCAAAAATTTATTAAAACAACTTTATCTTTTGTGCTTTCAAAATCAAAAATACGTCCATCTTTATCTTTTAATTTCCAATCATAACTTTCTAATGAGGTCTGATTTTCTTTGCTTTCTATAGATGGACTAATTAAAGCTAGCCCCTTATTTAAAAAAACTTGAATAGGCTTTCTTGTTTGAGGAATTATTAGTAACACAACAACTAATAAAAAAAACAAGTTACTTCGTTGAGATTTAGAAATTTTCATAAATTAAAAATAAGGTAATCTTTATGTCGGTAATACGTAACAAATCTAACAACAAAACATAAAAAAACCTCCAAAATCATAGAGGTTTCATTTAATATATGAAAATTCAATATTTATTCTTCTTCGTCTGGTTTTTTATCAATATCAGTAGCTTCCAATAAATCAAGCATACCATGCTTTTGTAGCAAATTATACCATTGAATAACTTTCTTAATATCACTTACATATACTCTATCTTCGTCATAGTCTGGTAAAATATTAAAAAAGTATTCTTCTAATTTATCTTTACTATCTTTTGCAGCAACACTTGTTGGCTCACCGTTTTCTTGTTCTTTAATTTTAACAAAAATATTATTTAAAGGCACTTCTTCTGTTAGCGTGTAAATGGCTATTTCACTTAAAACACTTACATTTTGCTGAATACTTACTGATAAGCGTTTTTTATCAATTAATGATTCTGCTACAAAGCCAACACGGGTTTGAGTAACGAGTTTAAATAGTCCTGGTTTTCCCGCAATAGATATTATTTTTTCTAAGCTCATACATTATTTTTAAAAAGGGCAAATATCAACTGTTTAATAGTGTTTTGCAAGTATTATCGTTTCTTTTTTTGATCTGGAAAACGCATTCTGTAATCCACTGTGATTTTCCCTTTCGATATATTATTTAGGCGACCTTTTAACAAGCGCTTTTTTAAAGCTGATAATTTATCGGTAAATAAAATTCCATCAATATGATCATACTCATGTTGTATAACTCTAGCTATTAAACCATCAAACTCTTCAACATGCTTATTAAAATTTTCATCAAAATATTCCATCTTCAATTTTGGATATCTAAAAACATCTTCTCTAACATCTGGAATACTTAAACACCCTTCATTAAAAGCCCATTCTTCACCTTCTTCTTCTATAATTCTAGCATTAATAAAAACTTGTTTAAAATCTTTTAAAAAATTTCGATCCTCTTCTGACAGCTCATCATCCTCTGCAAATGGTGTTGTATCAACAAGAAACAATCTTATTGGTAATCCTATTTGAGGTGCAGCAAGACCAACCCCAAAGGCATTATACATGGTCTCAAACATGTTTTCAATGAGAGTGTCTAGATTAGGATAATCTTTTGTAATTGATGAACCCATTTTTTTTAAAACAGGGTCTCCATAAGCTACTATTGGTAAAATCATGGTTGCTTTTTGATAATTTTTATGCAAAAATACAATACTTAGTATTTATTGTAAACTTTTAAAAGAAAAACTTACTTAGAATACAAATAACTTTGTAAAATAAGCGTTGCACTTATTTCATCAACCAGCTCTTTATTTTTTCTTTGACTTTTTTTTAACCCACTATCAATCATGGTTTGAAATGCCATTTTTGAAGTAAATCGTTCATCTACTCTTTTTATTGGAATCTTAGGGAATGAATTTTTTAATTTTTTAATAAATGGAATAATTAAAGTTTCACTTTCTGAAGGTGTATTATCCATTTGTTTAGGTTCACCAATTAAAAACAATTCAACGCGCTCCCTATTAGTATAATCTTTCAAAAAGGTAATTATATCTTTTGTCGCAACTGTAGTTAATCCAGAAGCAATCATCTGTAACTCATCTGTAACAGCAATTCCTGTTCTTCTTAAACCATAATCAATGGCGAGTATTCTAGACATAATAAAGTTTTAGGTAAAAATAGATAATAAAAAAAGAGCTGTCAAAATTGACAACTCCTTTTTAGCTTTGGATATGAATTTTTTAGTATTAAGCTACTTTTTCTTTATATATTTTAGGGAATAATAAATTGATATTATCCACATTTCTAACACGGTTTAAATAAATTCTAATATCACTGCTACTTCTTACAATAACTTTATTAGTAGTATTAGAGTCTTTATTTTCTTCTACAGTAGTTTGAATATCTTTAGTATTAGAAACTTCTTTATTAATTTCTGAAACATTATTTTCTACATTTAATTCAATTACAGTAGCAACTTTAACTTCAGTTATTCTTTCCTGAGCATTAGCAACAGAAAAAGAAAGCAATAAAATTAAGAATATGTAAAAATTTGTTTTCATCTAATATGTGTTATTTTGATAGTTCAAATATAGATACAGTATAACCCTAACACACAAAAAATTAGTTGTATAACGCTGAAATTTCGATTAGTAGTCTAGTGGTAAATTTTTGTCGACAAATAGACAAAAGACACATTTTAAAAGACAAAAAGCACTCAAAATACATTTTATCAGATATTTTATTTATTTCAAGGGTAAAATCAAATTGAAGTTCACAAAAACAATCAGAAAAATGTCATTATTTTAATACTATTTAAAAGTTGATATTATAGTTATTTCATTCTCGTTTTTTAAATGATACCTATTATATTTGTCCAAAATAAAAATACAAATGACTGAATTAAGACTAACCATAGAAAAAGCTTGGGAAAACAGAGAACTTTTAAAAGATAACCAAACCATAGCTGCTATAAGAAAGGTTATTGATTTATTGGATAAGGGAGAATTAAGAGTTGCGGAACCTATTAATAACGGTTGGCAAGTAAATGAATGGGTAAAAAAAGCAGTTGTTTTATATTTCCCAATTCAAACGATGGAAACGATTGAGGTAGGACCTTTTGAATTTCATGATAAAATTCCTTTAAAAAAGGGATATAAAGAAAAAGGTATTAGAGTTGTACCTCATGCCGTAGCAAGACATGGTTCTTATATTTCTAAAGGCACTATTTTAATGCCGAGTTATGTAAATATTGGCGCATATGTAGATAAAGGAACTATGGTAGATACGTGGGCGACAGTTGGTAGTTGTGCACAAATTGGTAAAAACGTACATTTATCTGGCGGTGTTGGTATTGGTGGGGTTTTAGAACCCTTGCAAGCATCTCCTGTTATAATCGAAGATAACGTATTTGTAGGATCCCGATGTATTGTTGTTGAAGGTGTACGCGTTGAAACTGAAGCCGTTCTTGGAGCTAATGTTGTGTTGACCATGAGCACAAAAATAATAGATGTTACCGGTAATAAACCTATTGAAATGAAAGGCAGAGTACCCGCTAGATCTGTTGTAATTCCCGGAAGTTATACAAAAACCTTTGCCGCTGGCGACTATCAAGTACCTTGTGCGTTAATAATTGGAAAACGCAAGGAAAGTACTGATAAAAAAACATCCTTAAACAATGCGCTTCGTGAAAATGATGTAGCTGTTTAAGCAAAATTAAGTGTTTGAAAAAATTCACCTAATTCTATAATCACTTAATACTATAGAATAATAAAATGTTAACAAATTTAATACCTTAAACCATGGGAAATACAGTTACAAACATTCAAGTTGATGCTGTAATTCCATGGGTTAATGGCAGTGATGAAAAATGGCAAGAGAAAATAAATAACCATTTAGAGAATAAAATAGATTTTAACAAAAAGAAAGAGAGCTCCCGTTTTAATTCTATTGGAGAAATAGATATCGTCATTAAATCAATTATTAAATATGCGCCTTTTTTTAAAAACATATACTTAGTAACCGATAGTCAAATACCTGATTCATTTAATAAACTGAAAGAATTGGGAAAATCATCAGGAATCAATTTAGAAATAATTGATCATAAGGTAATATTTAAAGGATTTGAAGAATTTCTTCCGTGCTTCAATTCTCGATCCATAGAATCTGTACTTTTCAAAATACCAAAACTTTCAGAGCATTACGTTATATTCAATGATGACACCTTTATAATGAGAGAAAGCAAAATTGAAGATTTTTTTGTAAATGGATATCCCGTAATAAGAGGTAAATGGATGCATTTTTATGAAAACCAAATAGTTAAAAATCTCATACTTAATTTTCTTATCCAACTAGGTTTTTCAAAAAACAAAAAACGTTCAGGGAACAAAAAGGTGATGCAAAATAGCGCCAAATTAGTTGGTTGCAAAAAATTTATTAGACGCTTTCATACACCTATACCCATTAGAAAATCTACTCAAATAAATTTTTTCAATAAAAATAATATTCTCAAAAATAACATAAAACATAAGTTTAGACACGAAACTCAATTTATAATATCATCGTTAACAGAACATTTAGAATTTAAACAGAATACATTCATATTTAAAAGAAAAACAAAATTGACTTATTTTAGGTCCTACAAAAACCATTTTATTGTAAAACTCAAGCTCTTTTGGTTTGAAATGAACAAAAATAAAATTTTTATAACCTGTCAAAGTTTAGAACTTGCCAATACTAAAAGTCTAAATTATATTTTAAATTGGCTAAACAAAAGAATTGAATAAATCAAATATATAAATGCTATATAAGTTTTTAATATATATATCTTATAGCTATGCTGTCCCTATTGGGAATCCTCTAGAGCGAGAAATTATAAGTCGTGGCTATACTGTTAAATGGTTTAGTGATTTAGACAACGGAAAAAAGGCCCTTTATAATAAAGATAATTTACTTGACACTATTAAAGAGGTCATAGAATATAAACCCGATATTGTTCTAACGGCAACCGATGATGTACCCGATTTTATAACTGGATTAAAAGTTCAAATATTTCATGGTTTTTTTGCTAAAAAAAGACCTTTAAAAGATGGTAGATTTTACCATTTTAGAATTAGGGGATTCTTTGATTTATACTGCACACAAGGTCCGAGCACCACAAGTGAATTTACTCGTCTCTCAAAAGAGTTAAAATATTTTGAAGTTATTGAGACTGGTTGGAGTAAAGTCGATACTATGTTTCCTTTAGAAAAAAAACCTGAAGAAACTGATAATTTTAATACAGACCCTCCTCCTACTATAATGATTGCTTCAACATTTACAGAGCGTCTAAGTTTAGCTTATAATGATAGTATTTTTAATGAAATTAAGCGCTTATCAAATACGGATGCGTATAAATTCATCATGGTTTTACATCCAAAATTGCCAACTCATATCATTGAAAAATGGCAATTATTAACTAATAAAAATTTTACTTTTTTTGATACTACAGACTTAACACCATTGTTTTTTAAAGCAGATATTCTTTTTGCAGACACAACTTCTGCAATTCAAGAATTTGTACTTCAGAAGAAAGCAATTGTCACATTTAAGCATAAAGTGCATGAAGATTTTTTAATAAATATTGAGGATGCTAAGGATATAGAAAATGCTTTTAAAATGGCCTTAAACCCTTCTAATGATTTATTAAATAAACTATGTTTATATATAAATGAATTACATCCTTATTCCGATGGAAAATCGAGTAAACGTGTTGTTGATGCTTGTATTTCATTTTTACACAAAGACAAGAGTTATTTAAAAAGTAAACCATTAAACCTAATCAGGAAATATAAAATAAGAAAACGTTTGGGTTACTTCACTTTCAAAAGCCATAACAAGGCTTATACGATAGAACTAAAAAACAACAATGATTAAACTTTCAGCTGTTATTATTACCTATAATGAAGAAGAACATTTAGAAAAATGCTTAAGTTCTTTAATCGATGTTGCTGATGAGATTATAGTTGTAGATTCTTTTTCAACAGACAAAACTGCCGACATTTGTAAAGCTTATAATGTTATTTTTTATCAACATCTATTTGAAGGTTATATTGAACAAAAAAATTATGCTGTTTCTTTAGCTAATTATAACTATATTTTATCTCTTGATGGTGATGAAGCTCTTTCTGAGAGTTTAAAGTCAAGCATTTTAAAGGTTAAAGAAAATTGGCAATTTGATGGTTATTTCTGTAACAGACTCAATAATTATTGTGGACAATGGATTAAGCACTCTGATTGGTATCCTGATAAAAAATTAAGACTCTTTAAAAAAGGTAGTGGTGAATGGAAAGGAATAAATCCGCATGACTCGTACGTATTAAAAAAAGGGATTAAACACGGAAAACTTAATGGTGATTTATTACACTGGATTTATAGAGATTACTCAGAACACAATTTGAAGATAGAACGCTTTTCAACCATATCTTCTGAAGCATATTTTAAATTAGGAAAAAAATCATCTATTTGGAAAATAATTTACAGGCCAGCATGGGCTTTTTTTAAAGCTTATTTTTTAAGATTAGGTTTTTTAGATGGATTAAATGGTTTGATTATTTGTGTACAAACATATAATATTACGTTCTTAAAATACATCAAACTATATAGGCTTTGGAAAGCTAAAGGCTAGATTATTATTTTTTTAAAAACCTTTTCTTTAATCGCTTTTTTCTTTGAAATTTCTCCTGAAAGGTCTCAGTTTCCTTCCACATCAAATCAAAAATTTTGTTATAATCACCACCACTACATTTAGCATACTCATCACTCATAACTTCAACCATTGATTTGTGAATAGTAAGCCTTGAAAAGTTTTTAATTCTCGTATTAAAATCCAAGGGAGCAAAATTCATTCGGTTTAAATCTACTAGATAAAAATCGTAATCATTACCATGCCTTTTAATCAAAGTATTACCAGGAGAATGATCTAAAAATTGAATGTTTTTTTCATGTAAGCTATAAGTAAATCTGGTAAAGGCTCTTAAAATATTATCGTAATCTGGATAATCAAAATTTGTAGTAAGTTCTCTATAAGTTAAATCACAATCTAAATGTTCACTTATATAATAACTTTTACCAAAAAAAAACGAGCTCGAATATTCAAAATAAGCGATTGGTTTAGGAGTTCCTATTTCCAATTCTAATAACTTGTTTGCATATTGATAAGAACGTTGTGCTTTACTCTTTCTGAAAAATTTATATACAATTTTATTAAAAACATGAGGCACTTTAAAAGACTTGATATTTAGTTTAAGATCATTATAATTTATAACTTTAATCGTGTTTCTTTTCCCAACTCCCCCTTTATAATCTTCAAAATTATGAATAATCTCAGTAAGTGAATTTTCAAAATCATTATCACAATTATTAAATATTTTAACTTCTTTTTCTTTCATAGATTATCAAAACCTTAACAAGCTGAGTAAAATACATTTAAATTTTTCTATCATATATTTGTACGCTTGCAAATATATGATAGAAAAATGAACGAAGAAATAAACAAAGCCCTAAAAACCCTTAAAGAAGGTGGGCTTATTCTTTACCCTACTGATACTATTTGGGGAATTGGTTGTGATGCAACAAATAGTAAGGCTGTAGAAACTGTTTATAAATTAAAGCAACGTCATGACAGCAAGACTCTAATATGTCTAGTGGCTGATGATAGAATGTTAAAAAATTATGTTAAAAAAATACCAGAAGTTGCTTATAATCTTTTAGATGTTTCAGACAATCCTATTACCATTATTTATGAAGACGCACAGAATTTAGCTAAGAACCTAGTAGCTAAAGATAATACCATTGCTATAAGAATTCCTAATGATGATTTTTGTTTTCAATTATTGAGACGATTTAACAGAGCCATCGTTTCAACTTCAGCTAATATAAGTGGCATGCCAACACCAAAATCGTTTAAAGAAATATCTCAAGAGGTTTTAAAAGGTGTAGACTATGTCGTAAATTTGCATCAAGAAAAAAATTGCAATAAACCATCTTCAATTATTAAATTGAATAACAATGGTATTGTTAATATAATTCGAGAATAAAGGCACGAATTTAATTGATGAATTACAAAGAAGCATTACAGAACCCAATTTTTAAAATAATTTCCAAATCTGCTAAACAGTTAAATTTAGACAGTTATGTTATTGGCGGATTTGTACGTGATTTTATTCTTAAGCGCGGAATAACTAAAGATATTGATATCGTTGCTGTTGGTAGTGGTATTGAGCTAGCCCAAATGGTCGCAAATAACCTACCTAATAAACCCAAAGTTCAAGTATTTAAAACCTATGGTACCGCTATGCTTAATTATGATGGTATTGATATTGAATTTGTTGGTGCCAGAAAGGAATCATATAATGAATACAGTAGAAACCCTGTTGTTGAAAATGGAACTCTTGAAGATGATCAAAACAGGCGAGATTTTACTATTAATGCTTTAGCTTTAAATTTATCAGAAGAAAATTATGGGGATTTACTGGATCCTTTTAATGGAGCTGAAGACTTGAAAAACAAAATTATACGTACGCCTTTAGCCCCTGATATAACGTATAGCGATGATCCATTACGTATGATGCGAGCTATTCGCTTTTCATCTCAATTACATTTTAAAATTGAAGAAACTTCTTTAAAAGCTATTTCGAAAAACAGTCATCGAATTAAAATAATTACCAGCGAACGTATTGTTGTCGAACTCAATAAAATTCTTGAAAGCAAAAAACCTTCTTTTGGCTTTAAACTGCTTGAAGAAACAGGTTTATTAGACTATATTTTACCAGAGTTAACGGCTTTAAAAGGCATTGATGAAATTGAAGGGCAACGCCATAAAGACAATTTTTATCATACCCTTGAAGTCGTTGATAATATTTCTGAAAAAACAGATAATCTATGGTTGCGTTGGGCGGCATTATTGCATGATATAGGTAAAGCACCTACTAAAAAATTTAGCAAAAAAGTTGGTTGGACTTTTCATGGACATGAGTTTGAAGGTTCAAAAATGGTATACCACCTATTTAAACGTCTAAAAATGCCATTAAATGATAAAATGAAATTTGTTCAAAAAATGGTGTTTATGAGTTCTAGACCCATTGTTTTAGCTAATAATGAAGTGACTGATTCTGCTGTAAGACGATTAGTTTTTGATGCCGGAGAATATGTAGACGATCTAATGACGCTTTGTGAAGCAGATATAACTACAAAGAATCCTAAAAAATTTAATAAATATCATAATAATTTCAAAACTGTTAGAGAAAAAATTATTGAAGTTGAAGAGCGTGATCATGTAAGGAATTTTCAACCGCCAATATCTGGAGAAGAAATTATGGAAGCTTTTAATTTAAGACCTTCAAAGGAAATTGGAATTATTAAAGAAGCTATAAAAGAAGCTATACTAGAAGGAGAAATTCCCAATGAATTTGATGCTGCTTATAAATTAATGTTAAAAGAAGGTGAAAAATTAGGACTTAAAAAGCTATTACTTTAAAGTAACAATATATACTAAAAAATAAATACATGTATTCGTGGCTAATATGAAAAGAGATAACAAAAAAGTAATTTATTGGTTATTAACGGGATGTTTACTAATATTCATCATGGTTGTTGTTGGTGGCATTACTAGGTTAACCCATTCAGGTTTATCAATTTCAAATTATAAATTAATATCTGGCGTCATCCCCCCGATGAATGATATTGAATGGCAACACGCTTTTGATTTATACAAACAATATCCTGAATACCAGAAGCTCAATAATCATTTTGAATTAGAAGATTTCAAAGATATTTACTTTTGGGAATGGTTACACCGTGTTATAGGCAGGTTTATAGGGGTAGTATTTCTTATACCGTTTTTATATTTTTTATTCACCAAACAACTTACTAAGGCAACAATAAGAAAGTCAGTTGTATTACTTGGACTAGGCGCATTTCAAGGTTTTATGGGTTGGTATATGGTTAAAAGTGGTTTAGTTGATAACCCAGATGTAAGTCATTACCGCTTAGCAGCACATTTAACCACAGCATTTGTAACATTTGCTTATACGTTTTGGATCGCTTTAGATTTAATGTTTCCAAATAGAAAAGTAATTAATATTGATTTCAGAAATTTTATAAGATATGCCTTAGCTATTTTACTAATTCAAATTATTTATGGCGCATTTGTAGCAGGTTTAGATGCTGGTTTTATTCATAACCATTGGCCTATGATGAGTGAAGGTAAGTTTATGCATGAAACTGTTTTTATTGAAAAGCAACCTTGGTATAAAAACTTTTTAGAAGGTAAAAGTGGTGTTCAATTTGCACATAGAATGTTAGCTTATGTTGTGGCTATTGTTGTTTTTGCTATCTGGATAAAATCTAGAAAATTAGATTTATCAAATATGCAATCTAAAGGTATTACAGCATTACTACTTATGTTAGGAGTTCAATTTTTACTCGGTGTATATACCATATTATTACAAGTTCCTGTTTGGCTTGGCGTAGCTCATCAAGTGGGTGCCTTTATATTGTTAAGCGCTATGATATTTACCTTACATCGTTTTAGTAAATAACTCAAAACCTTTACATTTGCAACTTAATTAAACAATATGATTTACAGATTTAGAGTAATACTAGATAATGATACAGATGAGGATGTTTTTCGTGATTTAGAAATTCGTGAAACTGATACTTTAGAGGATTTACATAATGCTATTACGCAATCTTTTGGCTTCGATGGAACCGAAATGGCTTCTTTTTATGTGAGTGATGAGCAGTGGAATCAAGGTGAAGAAATTTCTTTATTTGATTTAAGTGAAGATACTTCTGCAAAGTTGATGAACGAAACCGAAATTAAAAGTATTGTTTTTGAAATGCAACCCAAGTTAATTTATGTCTATGATTTCTTTAATTTATGGACGTTTTATGTTGAATTAGCTGAAATTGTTGATGAGATTGAAGGTTTTACTTATCCAAACCTCATGTTTTCAAAAGGACAAATACCAGATTCCGCTCCAGAGAAAGTGTTTGAATCTGAAGACGTTGATGACTTTGATGAGTTTGACGATGATTTGGATATTGATGATTATGACCATTTAGATTTTGAGGAAAACTGGAATTAAGCTTACTTTAAATAATTAGTATTTATGTTTTCATAATTTCGTTTTACAAAATCTAAAGCACTATATAAAATTTCCCCCATATTTTTACTTCGTTTAAAGTTTAAATCGTGTGTATAATCATAGAGTTGTGATTTTAGCAAATCAATATTGGTTTTTTTAGAAATATTGTCAGACATCATGCATTCCAACATGAATTTCATTCTATTATTGTAACTAATTAAACGTTTCGCTATGGCCGATCGTTCCTCTAAAACATACTGATCTAAAGATTCCTTCTGAATAATTTTTGCTACTAAATCAACCATATCAAAATTCTCTTTAAAAAATTGCGGCCTATAAATATTCAGTTTTCCTTCATAAGATTGCTGATCAAAATCAATAGCTCTAATTTTATAAACGACTTGGTCAAAATCATGAATAGGAATAATAACATAATTGTATGAACGCATATCCCCCAATAACCTTATCATACAACGTTCATTAAATTTTATAAACTCTTTGGCTATTTGCGCTTTTTCAGATTTAGTTCTTTCTGGCAGCATATCCTTAATAAATTCATCTCCCGGAATCCCAGAAATATGCTCTTCAATCAATGTATCCTTATAAACCAGAAAGTGAATGTTTGAAGGAGAAAGCATATGTTCCAATTCTAACCCATAAATTCTTGAAGCATCAGCTTTTTTAATATAGAAATACGTAAAGTTATCATTCAAAATATTTCTAACCTTAATTCTAAAAGGTTTAGAATTACCAAACGTGCAATAATCAATGGCATCTACATTTAAAAAAGGATTTGTTTTCTCGCTACCATCTGAATGTAAAATTGTATATATTTTTTTAAGACTTAAATCTATTTCTTCACGTTCAAAATCATTATAATATACCCGGATCCAAAGCGTATCCTTATCATTTTTATCATAAACCGTTACAGAACCTTGAAACCTGAGTAAATCGTCATAAAAAACAGGTAACTTTACATTTCTATTGTATTTGGAAAGATATTTATGTAAATCATCACTTACCTGGTAAGAAGGTTTCTTTTTTGATATTTTTAAATCTTCCATTATATACTATTAAAAATTAAAACTTATTTTAGACCTATTTGTAACAAATTTAAACAACTGTCGTCATATTTTTAACTAACCTGTTGATTTTATCTGTCAACACCAAAAAATAAAATATCTTGGAGCCAATCCTAACAATTAACAATCTAACAAAAAAATTTGGTTATTTAACAGCTGTTAAAGATCTATCTTTTACAATTAACAAAGGAAATGTTTATGGCATTTTAGGACCGAATGGAAGTGGTAAATCTACCACATTAGGTGTCGTACTAAATGTTGTAAATAAAACATCGGGGGATTTTCATTGGTTTGATGGTAATACCTCTACACATAATGCCTTAAAAAAAGTAGGCGCCATTATAGAGCGTCCTAATTTTTATCCATATATGACTGCCTATCAAAATTTAAAATTGGTATGCAAAATAAAAGAGGTTGATTCGAATAAAATAGACGAAAAGCTTGAACTTGTCGATTTATTAGACCGAAAAGATAGCAAATTTAGTACCTTTTCATTAGGTATGAAACAACGATTAGCGATTGCTTCTGCGCTTTTAAACGATCCGGAAATTTTAATTTTAGATGAACCAACTAATGGTTTAGACCCAAAGGGAATTCATCAAATTAGAGAAATAATCAAAGAGATTGCATCTAGAGGAACCACTATTTTATTAGCCTCTCATTTACTCGATGAGGTAGAAAAAGTATGTACACATGTTGTCGTATTAAGAAAAGGCGAAAAGCTATATTCAGGAAGAGTTGATGAAATGATTTCTAGTTTTGGCTTCTTTGAACTGAAATGTGATAATCAAGAAGAGTTAGTTAAATTTTTAGAAGATTATGAATTAATCGAAAAAGTAAAAATAGTAGGTGATTTAGTAACAGCATTTTTAAATGAGCCCATTGAATCTGGAGCTTTTAATAAATTGCTCTTCGAAAATGGATTCGTATTATCATATTTAGTGCAACGAAAAGAAAGTCTAGAAGAACAATTCTTAACACTAACCAACAACCAATAAAAGCATGTACAGATTATTAAATATTGAGTTTCAAAAACTAATGCATAGTAGAGCAAGTAAGATATTAATTATTGCTTATTTCGTTTTACTTACATCTATAGCACTTATTGCTGCTATTAAGTTTGATATTGGTCCTGTAAAATTTCATTTGGCAGAAATGGGTATTTTTAATTTCCCATATATATGGCATTTTAACAGCTATTTTGCAGCTATTTTTAAATTATTCTTAGCCATTGTTATTGTATCTATGATGGCGAATGAGTATAGCAATAAAACCTTAAAGCAAAATCTAATAGATGGATTAAGTAAAAAAGAATTTATTCTATCTAAATTCTACACCGTTATCGTTTTATCCATAGTTTCAACCTTATTTATATTTATTGTGTCATTCATATTAGGACTCATTTTTTCAAATTATACAGAGCTAAGCATTATTTTCTCAGATTTAGAATTTCTATTAGCCTTTTTTATTAAACTCGTAGGCTTCTTTTCTTTTTGTTTATTTTTAGGTGTTTTGGTTAAACGATCCGCTTTTGCTCTAGGCTTTTTATTTGTATGGCAATTTATTGAAGGTATTGTATTTGGGTTGTTACGTTGGAAAACAGATCCGGATACAGCAACAAACATCTTGGCATTCTTTCCTTTAAATGCCATGTCAAACTTAATAAAACAACCTTTTTCAAGGTTAAGTGCTGTTCAAACTATGGCAAACCAAGTTGGTGAAAAATTCGATTTTGACTATGCTGTCCACTGGTATGAAATTGTTATTGTTTTGGGTTGGACTGCTATATTCATCTTTTTATCGTACAGATTGTTAAAAATGCGTGATTTATAATATATTTGTTCGCAACTGCTATCAAAAAGATGAAAATTAAATTATTTTATATTGCTGTACTATGTTACTCTATTGTATTATGTCAAGAACAAGCATCTAATTGGTATTTTGGTGAAAACTCCGGAATTAATTTTAATAGCGCCGATGGTACAGTTAGTTTTTTAAGTGATAGTTCTATACAAACAAAAGAGGGTAATGCTACAATTTCAGATGAAGACGGAAATTTACTTTTCTACACTGACGGTATAACGGTTTATAATAAAAACCATTTTGTAATGGCCAATGGTTCGGGATTACTTGGAGATTCATCCAGTTCTCAATCTGCTATTATAGTACCCATGCCAGAAAACCCATCTCTTTATTACATTTTTACAGTTGGATCTAATCAAAACGCCAACGGATTAAAATACTCTATTGTAGATATGAGTATGAACAGTGGAAACGGGGCAGTCACATCATCAAAAAACATCAATCTTTTAAGCTATTGTTCAGAAAAAATATCAGCTGTTGTAAAAGATTGCTCCTCTGGATCTATATGGATTATAGCCTTTTCTAATCAAAATGGTATTTCTCCTGTAAATCCACCTGAAATTCATAATACGTTTCATGCTTTTGAATTAACGCCTTTAGGTCTTAATAATATTTCTGTTAAATCAACATTTAATATTAACATCGTAGATGTTAGAGGATATTTAAAGTTGTCACCTGATGGCACTAAATTAGCCTGTGCAAATGTCCAAGACGGCTTATTTATATGTGATTTTGACACCTTAACAGGTCAAGCAAGTAATTTAAATGTACTCCAAATATATAATCCAAACAATAAACCATATGGTATAGAATTTTCTCCTAATGGTGAATTTTTATATGCAACCTCTTCAAATGATAATTTCGGAGATGATCAATCCAACCCAAATAGTCACAATTCCGTTTTATTACAATATGATTTAACTAATTCTAACATTAGTGGAAGCCAGGTTATTTTAGATGAAAGACAGCTATTTAGAGGTGCATTGCAACTAGGTCCAGACGGAAAAATATATCGAGCACTAAGTGCTACTTATGAAGTTGGATCTAACTATTTAGGCGTTATTGATAATCCCAACACTAAAGGAGTTGGAGCTAATTATATTCATAATGCGGTTTTTTTAGGTGATGGTGTCTCAACCCAAGGGCTCCCTCCTTTTGTTCAGTCTATTTTCACTGAAAAAATGGATATTATTAGAAATGGATATTCTAGTACTTCTTTAACACTTTGCCAAGGAGAATCCTATACTCTTGTTGCAGATGTTATACCCAATGCCGTTTACACTTGGACTTTGAACGGAAAATACATTAATAACACAACTAATACCCTAAATGTTACAGAATCAGGTAATTATGAAGTCGATATAGAAGATGACCCTACTGATTGTAATACAACAAAAGGACAAGCTAACATTAAATTTGTGACTTTTCCTCAAGTAGATAATGCAGCTCTTACACAATGTGAGGATGACGTAATTGATGGAAGGACAACTTTTAATTTAAATGACGTTACTGATGACATATTAGTAAGACCTGGGGATATAACAGTAACTTACTTTTTAACTTTGCAAGACGCAGTTAATAATGAAAACAAATTAAATCCGAGTGATTTCACTAATACTTCAAACCCTCAAACAATTTATGCCTCAGCTATTAATAATGGTTTATTAACTGGAAACCTCCCTGATGGCAGCAGTTCTAATCCCACTTCTACCGCATGCAATAGCTATGCAGAGGTTACTTTAGAAGTTGTTAATACTAGTTTAGGAAACTTATATTACAGTGTTTGCGATGACATTGAATCACAAGATGGTATTAGTGCTTTTGATTTTAACCAAATAGCATCAGAAGTTCAATTACAAAACTCCATCTCATATCCAATTAGTTTTTATAAGTCTAGAAGAGAAGCTTTGCTAAGACAGAATCAAATTAGTTCGCCTTATGAGAATGAAGTAGCGTATACTCAAACTATTTATGCGCTTGCAGAGGATGGTAACAATTGTGGTGGTATAGGAGAGATCCATTTAAATGTAAATGCACTACCTAATTTAATTACACAGGAAACTGTAATCTATTGTTTAAACACTTTTCCAGCAACTATTTCTATTGATGCTGGTTTAATTGATGACTCTCCTTCAAACTATTCATACAATTGGTCAACAGGCGAAATTACGTATAGTATTGATATTAATCAACCTGGCACATATAGTGTAGACGTAATTAATTCCAATAATTGTTCAAAAACTAGAACTATTATGGTAGAATCATCCAATATTGCCTCTATTGAATCAATTGATATTATAGATCCATCTATTAATAATGTTATTACTGTTTTAGTTACAGGTGAAGGGCAATATGAATATGCCCTTTATGATGAAAAAAATATTTTAATTAGAGAATATCAATTAAATAATATTTTTGAAAATGTAGGACCTGGTTTTTATACTTTGAATATTCGGGATTTTAAAAATGATTGTGGTATCGTGAATGAAGCAATATCTGTAATTGGCTTTCCAAAATACTTTACACCTAATAATGATGGCGATAATGATACTTGGCAGGTTTATGGAATTTCAGGATCTTTCCAAGCCACTTCAAAAATATATATTTATGACCGCTACGGTAAATTACTAAAACAACTCAATCCCTCGGAAAAAGGATGGGATGGTACTTTAAATGGTAAAAAACTTCCAACAGATGACTATTGGTTTCATGTAACACTTCAAGATGGCCGAGTTTTTAAAAGTCATTTTACTCTTAAATATTGAAGGAACATTCACCTAAAAACCAACAAACATGCATTTCAATGATTTATTTTGTGTTTCATACAAATATTAGCTATTTTTCAATTTGAAATAATCATAAAACACCATGCTGCTTTACCCAATTAGCAAAGTGAAAAGACACCTACATAATTATGCTTTTTTGGCACTATTCTTTTATGGTTGCAGTTTTATGTTCTCTCAACAAATAACGATTGATGATTCTGTTCCTTTAAATCAATTAATATTAAATAATCTTATTGAGGGCTGTGTTGAAATTTCAAATATAGAGTCTAATGTAAATGGTGCTCCTTATGGCTTCTCTAGTTTTGCTTATTTTAATCGAGGTAATTCAGGATTTCCATTTCAAGATGGTGTCATGCTTTCAACAGGAAATGCTACTTCTGGCGGAAATTCTGAAACAACACCAACATTAAGTGAGGGTTCATCCATTTGGGGTACAGATGCAGATTTAGAAACTGCTTTAGGAATTAGTAATACACTTAATGCTACATCTATTGAATTTGATTTAATTTCAAGTTCAACTCAAGTTCAGTTTAATTATTTATTAGCTTCTGAAGAGTACTCAGGTACTTTTCCGTGTAAGTATTCAGATGGTTTTGCTTTTCTTATTAAGCAAACAGGAAGTCCATTACCATATCAAAATGTAGCACTTATTCCATCCACAAATATTCCAGTAAATGTTAGCACCATTCATGAAGAGATTGTTACTCAAGTAGGCGTTGCATGCGCTAGTCAAAATGAACAGTATTTTGATGGCTATAACATAGGTGACACTAATTATAATGGAAGAACGTTGCCTTTAACAGCTTCTACAACTATTATACCCTATGTTCAATATCATATTAAACTTATTATAGCAGATCAATCTGACTTAACGTATGATTCTGCGGTATTTATTCAGGCCATTAGCTTTGATAACCTAGATTTAGGTGAAGATATTGTGACTTGTTTAAATTCTGAAACGTTAGATGCTGATATTCAAAACCCTCAAGCCTCTTACGAATGGTTTTTAAACGGTAGTTCAATTCCTGGCGAAACAAATTCAACGATAAATGCAACGCAAAGTGGTACATATAAAGTTGAAATTTCGGTACCTCTTCCAAGTAGTAACTGTTTAATGGAAGATGAGATTCAGGTTACTTTAAATTCTGAACCTGTCGTAAATCCAATTCCCAATTATGAACTCTGTGATGACTTAAGTGGAGATAGTATAGAGGAGTTTAATCTTCAAACAAGAATTTCAGAAATCAATAGTGTTCTTCCAACGGGAAATTATAATATATTATTTTTTCCTACAGAAGTTGATGCGAGAACAAATACTAATGAAATAATAGCGCCAATTGCAAATAGTACTAACCCCGAGACTGTATATATTTCCATAGAAAATTTAGATACGGGATGCTATTCTTATGCTCCTTTTAACTTAATTGTTAATCCTTTACCAACTATTACAACTCCATCAAACTTTAAAGTTTGTGATAATGATGCCACACCTAATGGTATTACAGATATAAATCTCACAGAAATGGACGATTTAATTACTTCGGGGCAAACTAATCTATTGGTGAGTTATCATTTTACGCCAACTGATGCAGATTCTGGTGACAACCCAATCATATCACCCTATGTAAATAATAGTTCTCCAAACTTTCAATCATTTTATGTTAGAGTTATTAATTCTCAAACTGGTTGTGTTAGTAAAACAACGTTAAATGTAGATATTATAAACAGTCCAATTGTAAATACAGATACCCAGTTTATTGATGCTTGCGATACTGATCATGATAGTTTTGCAAGTTTTGATTTAACCGAAGTTATACCTAATATTTTACATGGTCTAACAGGCGTTACGCCGAGTTTTCATGAAACTTATGAAGATGCAGAGTCTGGCACTAATCCTATTCCAGATCCAACAAATTTTTTAAATTCCTATCCAGACGTACAAACTGTGTTTATAAGAGTTGAAGATGATGCAACTGGCTGCCCGACGATAGTGCCTATTGAAGTTCATACGAATCTATTGTTAACAGGAACAAATATTGAAGATTTTGCATTATGTGACGATGCTTCTAATGATGGTATCGCTGATTTTTTCCTTACCACAATTTCAAACTATATTGCTAATGAACTACCTAATATAGAAGTTACTTACTATGAAGACGAAAATGATTTAATTAATGGTAATACTGCAAATGCGCTAGATACTAACTTGCCTTATACAGCAACGAGCCCACAAACCTTATTCATTAAAATTGAAGACACTGTTAGTGGTTGTTCTGAACAGGGTGAGATAAAATTATTAGTAAATCCTATTTTATTGTTTGATCAAGTAGCACCACAAGAATATTGTGATGATGACGATGACGGAACGGTAAACGTAGATTTACATTCATTAGATGACATAGTAAACAGTGGAAACACCAATTTTGAAGTACATTATTTCCTAACAGAACAAGAGGCTATAGATAACAATGCCAATGACGAAATATCATTTTATTCTGTTACAGGATCTCAAACATTTTATGCTAGAATTGAAAATATTAATTCAAGCTGTCATACAGAAAATCGTGTTGATATCGTTATTATCCCTTCACCAGTTTTATTAACACCCACTGTTGATTTTATAGTTTGTGACAATGATCAAGATGGTATTTCAATTATTAATCTCGAAGACAAAATTCCTGAGATTGTTGTTAATACTTCGGGCTTAAACATTAGTTTCTTTGATAATATCACTGATTTAGAAGCTAATACAAATCATATACCAAATCCAACGACTTATAGTTCTAATACGCAAACTATTTTTGCGAAAATTCAAAATAGCAGTTCTCCTTGTTACAGTATCGCCAATATAAATGTTATAGTCAGCACACAACCAGAGTTTCCAATAATTAGTAATTTCGAAATATGCGAAACTGATAATGATGGAAAAGAACCGTTTTTATTTTTGGATAAGGATGACGAGATTTTAAATGGTCAAGCCGGAAAAGAAGTTTTGTATTTTGAAGATTCTAGTTATACCATTCCTATAGATAAAACTATGGTTTATGAAAATATAACGAGTCCTCAAACCATTTATGTAAGAGTTCAAAACACCATTGACACAAGCTGTTATGGGGACTCCTCATTTACTATTGAAGTATCTCCAATTCCTGTATATAATGAATTATTCACCAATTTTGGCGTTTGTGATGATATTAGTAATGATGAAAAACACATATTTAATTTAAATGATAAAATAACCGAAATATCGCAAGGCTCATCCACGTTAAATGTAACTTTTCATATCAGTCAAAATGATGCTGATAATAATACTGATCCATTACCTTCTCAATATACCAATGCCAATAACCCACAAACCCTTTATGTAAGAATTCAAGAATCTTTGTCTAAATGTTTTACAACTGAAGAATTAATTTTAAATATTTTAGAAGCTCCAGATGTTTCTGAAACAACACCCTTTATTCAATGTGACACTGATTATGATGGTAATACTACTTTTAATTTAACCAATGCAGATTTTCAGCTTTTAGACCGTGACCAAAGTGATTTAGTTATAAACTATTTTGAGAATGAAGATGATATTGAAGATATCTCTAAAGAAATAACAGATTCTGGTAATTATATTAATACTAATAATCCGCAAACTGTATATATAAAAGTCACCAATACGTTAACAGGTTGTTACAGTGTTAGGCATTTAGACCTCATTGTAAACACACCCCCAGAAACTAATTTTATAGGCACAATTCAAATTTGTGACAATATCTCAAAAACGTACGACTTATCTCAAGTAAACACAATGATTGTTGATGACCCTGATGCAGTAATATTGACTTACCATCCAAGTCTAATCGATGCTGAAAACAACTCAAATAGTTTACCAAATATTTTTAACTACACAAGTAATATCCATAACTTCTATGCCAGAGTAGAAAGCCCAAGTACAGGTTGTGTGATTTATCCTAGCTTTAATTTACAAATAAATCCAAATCCTGTACCTATTTCACCTCCAAATTTAGAAGGTTGTGATGACGATTATGATGGTTTTTTAGTATTTGATTTATCACAACAAAAAAATACGATTGTTGGTACTGAAAACCCAACCAATTTTTCAGTATCATATTTTACAAGCATGGAGGATGCTGAAATCAATGAAAATCCTTTAAGTAATTCCCACTCTGCCGTTAACGGGGAAATTGTTTACGCTAGAATGGAAAACAATACTACCGGATGTTTTAATACCACTTCTTTTGATATTATTGTAAATCCATTACCTATTATAAATATTGAAGATATTGTTCCTTTATGTAATAACTTGCCCTTAATAATTGATGCTGATACTGGATATTCCGGAGATACGTATTTATGGTCTACGGGTGAAACTACAAGAGCAATACAACTTCAACCAGAAGACTTAGGAGGTTATTGGATAAGTATTACAACTCCTAATAACTGTGTAGCAACAAAATCTTTTTCTGTTATAGAATCTGAAGAGGCCTCAATAAATTTTACAACAACAGTCGATTTTGCGGATCCAAATAGTATTACAGTCGATGTAAGTGGTATTGGTAATTATGTTTATATTCTGGATAATGAAAATCCTCAAACTTCTAATGTTTTTGAAAATGTTACTTTCGGTCTTCATACCGTTACGATTAGAGATATTAACGGTTGTAACGATGTTTCAAAAGAAGTGGTGGTTATTGATGTACCAAAATTTGTAACACCAAACAATGATGGTTATTTTGACACTTGGCATATTATTGGGATTGAACAACTTCCTGGTACTATTGTCTATATTTATAACCGACATGGGAAACTTCTAAAAACATTACCTTCAAACTCAGTTGGCTGGGACGGAACTTTTCGAGGAGAAAATATGCCTTCAGACGACTATTGGTTTGTTGCTAAAGTAAAAAAAGACGGCGTGGATTTTGACGTGAATGGACATTTTGCATTGAAACGTTAATTTTGATTTTTTTTCTAAAAGGCTATAAATGGATATCAATATTACTTATTAGTAGCTTTTTTATTCTTTTCATCTAAAAAGACTAAACCGTACATCATTTTTTAGTCTAAATATAAATTAATACTATATTTTAGTATAACCTTATGTTTTGAATCAATATATTAATAGCATTTTTCATTATAACAAATGAATTTATCCAAATTTTATAAAGGACTATTCTCAGTAATTATACTTTTTCTAAGTTTTCAAGGTTTCGCTCAACTGAGTAAAACACATTACATTCCTCCATTAACAAGTGCTGAATTTGGTAATGCTAATCCAGAAGAACAATACATCTATATATCGACACCAAGTGCTGCTATTATTAATTACACGATTATTCCAGTAGGTCAACCTATCACAAGTTATTTAAATGGTGTAGTATCAAATACCAATCCTCAAGAAATATTCATAGGCACTGGAAATGGACAACTATTTATTCCCTCTCCTCAAACCAGTACAGTTGTTAACAATAGAGGCTATATTATTGAGGCTGAAGGAACAATATATGTATCTGTGAGAATGAATGCAGGGAATGGTGCCCAGGCAGGTGCTTTGGTTAGTAAAGGTTTAGCTGCATTAGGTACAACTTTTAGAGTTGGCAGCTATACAAATGAAACTCCACAAGACAATTATTTAAATTTTGTTTCAGTAATGGCAACTGAAGATAATACCCAAGTTACATTTAGCGATTTACCAACTGGACTGGTGATAAAAAACTATTCTGGCGCAACACCGATTCTAGTGAGCTTAAATGAAGGAGAAAGCTATACCATAGCTACCAATAGTAATTCCTCTGTAATAAATCGAGATGGATTAATAGGTGCTTTAGTTAATTCAGATAAACCAATTGTAGTAAACTGTGGTTCTGCAAATGGTAGTTTTGGCAACGGCGGAGGTAGAGATTATGGAATTGATCAAATTGTAGGATTATCAAAAGTTGGTACTGAATATATTTTTGTTCGAGGTGATGGAGATAATACTTGGGAAAATGTTTTAATTGTAGCTCATACAGATAATACCACGATTAGCATAAACGGTAACACTCCAATTACAACTATAAATGCAGGAGAATATTACGTTATAGAGGGCAACTTTTATAGCGTAAATGGAAATATGTATATTGAAACTTCGCAACCTGTATTTGCGTATCAAGGTGTTGGTGGTTTAGGGAATAATGGAGCTCCCAATGAAGCAAACCAAGGCATGTTTTTTGTACCTCCTTTAAGTTGTGAAACACGTGGTAATATAGATAATATTGCTAACATTGAAAATATTGGAGGCAGAATCTTTTCAGGAGGCGTCACAATAGTTACAAAAGTTGGCGCAACAGTTACTATAAATAATATACCATTATCTAATTTTACTACAATAGGTCCATATAGCGTTACAGGAAAAACAGATTATATAACTTATAAAATTCTAAGGTTGTCTGGAAACATTTCAGTTCAAAGTTCAGACGAACTATACTGTGCTTATTTTAATTATGACGGTTCCGCTACATCAGGAAGTTTTTATTCAGGATTTCCTAGTCCTCCAGAAATAAATTTTGATGCTATATTTACCACATTAGGTGTATGCATACCAAACGTTACTCTAGAAGTCGCTAATGCTGGTAGTTTTGATAGTTTTGAATGGTTTTTTGACGACGGAACTGGTTTTGTTACAACAGGCAATACTTCTTTGCAATTTACACCTAATCAATCTGGAACATATAAATTAGTTGGCACACTAAACTGCACTGGTACCACATTGGAATCCCTTGAGGTTCCAGTAAGTATTTGTCCTAAAGATATTGATGACGATGGCATCCCAGATAATATAGATATTGATAACGATAATGACGGTATTTTGAATTGTACTGAATCAGGCGGTAATCAAGATATTAACTTATCTAATCCCACTTCAGGAAGTATTCCAGTTGGTGGATACTCATATATAGGATCTATCGACCATATTGGTAGTTCTGCAGCAACACCTTTTATTGGAACAACTAATGGTACTTTTATGAGCG
Organism: Yeosuana sp.; assembly: GCF_057126245.1. NCBI lineage: Bacteria > Pseudomonadati > Bacteroidota > Flavobacteriia > Flavobacteriales > Flavobacteriaceae > Yeosuana > Yeosuana sp. The sequence continues at coordinate 43,980 of NZ_DBNGMQ010000077.1, forward strand.
AAATACCAAGTAGAAATAACACTACTGAAGCAAGTGTTACTTACGATTTAGTTTTCAATAATAAATTAAATTTATTATTTGAATACGCAACTTCCACAGCGTTAGGTAACGGTTTACTTACCATCGATGAAGAGTTTATTATTCGGGTACCCAACACAAAAACAATTACCCTTTTAGATCCAGATGACCAGTTATTAGTCGATACTAATTTCGATGGTGTTTATGAAACTGGGGTAACACAAATTTCAGCTTTCGAAATACGTTTTAAACTTAATGGAACATCTTTAGCTTTAGGAACTGGGACGTTTAGTTTTTCTGCAAATGGTGTTGATGCCTTTACATATATTCACAAAAACACATCCGACACTAACAGTAATCAGGCAACTTTCAAACTAACAGCTACTTGTGTCGCAAATGATAATGATTTTGATGGAATTGAAGATGCATTAGATTTAGATAGCGATAATGACGGAATTCCAGACTTTATTGAAAATACAGGAATCCTTCAACCACTTTCTGGGGTTGATGTAGACTCTAATGGTTTGGACGATATGTATGATATAGCTGGAACACCTCTTGATACTGACGGCGACACCGTTCCAGATTTTTATGATTTGGATAGTGATAATGATGGAATTACAGATTTAGAAGAAACTGGACAATTAGGTCTTTTGTCTGACACCGATTTAAATGGAATTGTAGATACCGGAGTTCCATTTGGAATTAATGGCTGGGTAGATACTGCTGAAACTAGTTCTGATAGCAATATGATTGGATATACACTTAATGATTTAGATGGGGATACTATTTTTAGTTATATCGATTCAGATAGTGACGGAGATGGATGCAGCGATGTTATTGAAGCTGGTTTTTCGGATGGCAATAATGATGATTTTTTAGGTGATAGCATGGCTGTAGTTGATTTAACAGCTGATTCTGCTACAGGACAAGGTCTAGTTATTAATGCAAGTGATGGGTACAAATTACCAAATAGCGTCTATTTAATTGACGGAACCATAATAATCACCACCCAACCATTGGATACTGAAGTATGTGATACATCTGATACTGTTATTTCTTTAATTAGTAGTCCAGTAGATATCATCAAATGGGAGCTCAGCACGGATGATGGTAATAATTGGAATCCTATAACAGATGATGCACTTTACAGTGGTTCATCATCCAGTAATTTAAATGTTTTAGCAGTGCCGTTAACATATAACAATTACAAATACAGGGCTTTTTTAAATAGAACGGATAATATCTGTGGAATTTTTTCAAATGAAATAACATTAACGGTTAATTCGTTACCTACAGTTAATAATCCAAGCACCTATTCACAGTGTGATGACGCCTCCAATGATGGGCAAGCATTTTTTAATCTGACCTTAAATAGTATTAAGGAAGAAATCAATTCAAATTTTATAACAGAAGGACTTACTTTCAAGTACTACCAAGATCAAAATGAAGCGCTAACAGATGGCATAGCAATTGCTAACCCCACGAGTTACCAGGATGCATTAGGCTTTACACCCGAAACCGTTTGGATTAGAGTTGAAAACACCAATGGTTGTTTTAGGATTGTGCCCCTTACATTAGAAGTTACACCTTCCAGTGCTCATTTAGATTTATATAACCCAAATTCTATTTACCAATGTGATGACGGCCCTAACGTTAGGGATGGCGTTTCAACGTTTGACTTGACTGCAATACAAAATCATATTACAAATATCATTTTTTCTTCTATTAATGTAACCGTTTATTTTTACGAAACACAATTAGATGCCGAATTGGAAATTAATGAAATCATTAACATAGCTAGCCACGAAAACAGCAATTCTCGCGACTCTCAAAATATTTGGGTGCGTGTAAAAAGTGATTTGGGAAACAATTGCCTTGGCTTGAAAGAGTTTGAAAATTTATTGATTGTTGAGTCCTTACCATATGCAAACCCAGTGACAATACAAAGACAATGTGATTATGACACGTCAGACTCACAACTATCCTATCCTTTTGACACCTCTCAAATAGAAAGTATCTTACTTGGTTCGCAAAACCCAGCCGATGTAACCATCACCTATTATGATGAAAATGGTAATGAACTAAGCCCGTTGCCAAATCCATTTTTAACTACTGGCCAGATTATTACAATTCGCGTGACTAACAATGTTACTTCTGCACCAGATGGTCCCTGCTATGATACAACCACTCTGGAATTTATTGTAGATGTTCAACCCGTTGCAAATCCAGTTTCTCCTCAAATTGCGTGTGATGGTGATGCAGATGATATAGATAACGATGCTCTATATCCTTTTGATACCTCAACCTATAAAAACACGATTCTACAAGGACAAACTGGAATGGAAGTTTATTTTGATTATGTTGACGAATTCGGCAATCTTGTTACGAATAGTCCATCATTACCAAACCCGCTAATATCAGGCTCACAAACTATTCAAGCAGAAGTGATAAATCCTATAAATACATCCTGTTTAGCATCAACTACTATAGAATTAAAAGTGAATCCATTACCAGAATTCGAAATTGACACTCCGCAAATTGTTTGCTCTTCAGACACTACTTTTACAGTTATTTTAGACCCGCTCGAAGATAATCCCTCAGAAGTATTTGATTATGAATGGACATTTCAAGATGGCACACCACTTTCAAAAACTTCAACCTTATCTGTTTCCACACCAGGCACTTATTCTGTTACCTTAACAAAAACAGATGGAACCGGATGCTCCAGAACCAAAGATGTTTTTGTGAATGCTTCAGAATTAGCTACCATTACCAAAAATGATATTAGCATTATAGACATCTCAGATAACAATAGCCTTATCATTACTGATTCTGGTTTAGGTCTAGGTGATTATGAATATGCCTTAGAAGACGCTTCTTCAACATTACAGGATGAAAACTTTTTTAACTATCAAGACGGTTTAGTCTTTAATCGTAAAAAAGGAGGCCTCTATAAACTATATGTTCGGGATAAAAACGGCTGTGGCACAACATTTCTTGAAATATCAATTATTGGATACCCAAAATTCTTCACACCAAATAATGATGGGAACAATGATTTTTGGCAAATTCAAGGAGTCAGTTCTCAGTTTCAACCAAATAGTAACATCTACATATTTGACCGTTATGGTAAACTACTTAAACAATTAATGCCCCAATCGATCGGATGGGATGGGACATTTAAAGGCGCTTTATTGCCAACTGATGATTATTGGTTTAAAGTATATCTCGAAGATGGTAGAGCATTCATGGGTCACTTCACATTAAAAAGATAACCCATATATTTTATGTAATTTTGCAAAATGCAATTTAAAATTGAATCTGACTTTAATCCTACGGGAGACCAGCCTCAAGCAATAAAACAATTGGTTAGTGGTCTAAATTCTAACGAAAAATATCAAACGTTACTTGGTGTAACGGGTTCTGGTAAAACCTTTACGGTTGCAAATGTTATTGAAGAAGTTCAAAAACCGACTTTGATTTTAGCCCATAATAAAACTTTAGCAGCTCAGTTATACTCTGAGTTTAAACAGTTTTTCCCAAATAACGCAGTTGAATATTTTGTGTCTTATTATGATTACTACCAGCCTGAAGCCTACATCCCAGTTTCTGGAGTTTATATAGAAAAAGATTTGTCGATTAACGAAGAAATAGAAAAAATGCGTTTAAGCGCTACATCTTCCCTTCTTTCAGGTCGCAGAGATGTCCTTGTTGTTGCATCTGTTTCATGTATTTATGGTATTGGAAATCCTGTTGAGTTTCAAAAAAATGTGATTTCATTAGAACGCGATCAAGTTATTTCACGAACTAAATTATTACACCGACTCGTTCAAAGTTTATATTCAAGAACTGAAGGCGAGTTCAATCATGGTAATTTCAGAATAAAAGGAGATACGGTCGATATTTTTCCTAGTTATGCCGATGATGCCTTCAGAATACACTTTTTTGGTGATGAGATTGAAGACATGGAATCTTTTAATATTCAAACAAATCAAGTTATTGAAAAATACGACTTGCTTACTATATATCCAGCAAATATGTTTGTAACCTCACCAGATGTGCTACAAGGTGCAATAAAAGAAATTCAAGACGATTTAGTAAAACAATACGATTATTTTAAAGAAATCGGAAAACATCTTGAGGCTAAGCGCTTAAAAGAACGCACCGAATTCGATTTAGAAATGATTCGAGAATTAGGATATTGTTCTGGTATCGAAAACTACTCACGTTATTTGGACAGACGTTTACCAGGGACTCGCCCGTTCTGTTTATTAGATTATTTCCCTGAAGATTTTTTAATGGTTGTTGATGAAAGTCATGTTACGATATCGCAAGTGCATGCGATGTATGGTGGAGACAGAAGCAGAAAAGAAAACTTAGTTGAGTACGGTTTTAGATTACCTGCAGCTATGGATAATCGTCCTTTAAAGTTTGAAGAGTTTGAAGCGCTTCAAAATCAAGTAATATATGTAAGTGCTACGCCAGCAGATTATGAATTGCAAAAAACAGATGGTGTTTATGTAGAACAAGTGATTCGTCCAACCGGTCTATTAGATCCAGTTATTGAAGTAAGACCAAGTCTAAACCAAATAGATGATTTAATTGAAGAAATTCAGCAACGTGTTGAAAAAGACGAGAGGACCTTAGTAACAACGCTTACTAAACGTATGGCTGAGGAACTAACTAAGTATTTAGATAGGATTCAAATTAGGTGCAGATACATACATAGTGATGTTGATACCTTAGAACGTGTAGAAATAATGCAGGATTTAAGAAAAGGTCTATTTGATGTATTGGTTGGTGTCAACCTGTTGCGTGAAGGTTTAGATTTACCCGAAGTTTCTTTAGTCGCTATTTTAGATGCCGATAAGGAAGGATTTTTACGTTCAGCGCGTTCATTAACTCAAACGGTTGGTAGAGCTGCAAGAAATCTGAACGGTAAAGCCATCATGTATGCCGATAAAATTACCAATAGTATGCAAAAAACTATTGATGAGACAAATTACAGACGTGAAAAACAAATTACCTACAATACAAAACATAATTTAGTTCCAAAAGCATTGAATAAAAGTTTAGACAATGCATTATCGAAAAACTCAGTAAGTACTTATAGTTATAAACTTGAAGCTGCAAAAGCTGCAGAACCTGAAAGCGCCTATTTATCTAAACCACAATTAGAAAAGAAAATTAGAGATAAACGAAAACTTATGGAACAAGCAGCAAAAGCTCTAGACTTTATAATAGCAGCACAACTTCGTGACGAAATTAAAAACTACCAACATAAATTAGAAAAGCTAAACGAATAAAACGTTTAGCTTTTCTGTTGATAATCCTATTGGTTATGAGCACTTCTAATTAATCCTAGCAAATAATTCTTAGTTATATTGTGTTTTAAAAATGTCTATCAACACATCTGGTGGCACAATTTTATTTGGAAAACTTTCCATTAAATAAAGTACTTTTGTTATAGACTCATGACTTAAACCCATGCGCAAGCCAAAGTTATAAAGCTTTATAATATTCTTAGCATTACTATCACTTTCTCCATCAATATTCATTAACAACACCAATCTATGAAATTGTACAATGCGCTCACTATGAGACTTTAAATGAATATAGTTAATAGGATTATCTATGAGGTAATCAAAATCTTCACGAGAAATGTCAAGTTGTTTTGCAACACCTAACAAAAAGTTGTATTCTATATTTTTTAGATCTTTATCATATTTTGCAAAAGCAATCATTTCAGATAAAAGACTTAATTTTTCTACTCTATTAATCATTGTAGGGAGAATTAAATAATTACACTATAAAGTTACAACAGTACTCTTCTTTTATAATCGTAGATATTGTGTAACTTATCGAAAACACTGGGTTTGTTCATCGATAATTTTATTTATTTCATCATACTTTTTTATTATCACCATTTAAAACCGTTAGCATATTCAAGAAAATAAAAAATAAAATAAAACATATAAGGTATTGATAATCTTTTATTTAACTAGATTTCTAATAAAGTGTTTTAAATAATAAATCATAACTTTTTTAGTTTCTTAATAAAATTTACAAAAACGCTAGAAAAAGCTCAGTATTCAATTAATTTTGTACTAAATTAGTTTCTCAGTCTAGAAGCATTGCCAATATGACAAATAATGATATTTTAAAGAAATTACGTGTTGCCTTAAAACTAAGAGATGATGACATTGTAAAAATTTTAGAACTTGTTGACTTTAGAATTTCGAAAAGTGAACTTGGAGCTTTCTTTAGAAGTGAAGATCATCCAAAATACATGGAATGCGGTGATCAAATTTTAAGAAATTTCTTGAATGGTTTGGTGATTCATCTTAGAGGACCTATGCCTAAAAAAGATAATAAGAATAAAAAAAGCTCCTAATTACAGGAGCTTTTTTAAAATATTAATAGTGATTAATTCTTAACTAATCGTACAGGGACAATAACTTTTTCTGCATTTAAATTAGATTTTACTTTGTGATAGTTTAATCTTTTTTTGATAAAATTAACTACTTCCAGATTTTTTGAATCTACGGATAATACTACAATTTCGCTATACTTGTTAAGTGTAATGACAGCCACAGCTTCTATTTCTTCTGTAATGCCAAATTTTGGGTTTTCTAATAATTTAGTAATTTCTTTGTTTAAACTAGTAGGGTTTACTGTTTTTGGATTTGTACTTGCAAAAAGTACTGTGCTAAAAGTAAATGCAACTAATAGCGCTAAAGTTTTTAAAGTTCTCATAATTGTTTGATTTTTAATTGATTTATACTTTAGAGACGATAAAAACTATCAATTGTTACATCTACCTACAAAAATTAACAAATGATTAACTATATAGAAAACAATACTTTAAGCTTTATTTTAGCATTTTAAAATGCGTGTATAAAAAAAGTGTTACACAAAATTTATGTAACACTTTTATATATTTAATACTATTTATGCTAATACCATATGCACTTTATCAGCGGCTTCTTGGAATTCCGTAGCACTCATTACATCTAAACCTGAATTATCAATTAACTTTTTAGCAATGTCGGCATTGGTTCCTTGTAATCTCACAATAATAGGCACATTAATATTACCCATGTTTGTATAAGCGTCAATAACACCTTGCGCTACCCGATCACAACGTACAATACCACCAAAAATATTAATAAGGATTGCTTTCACATTAGGGTCTTTTAAAATTATTTTAAAAGCAGCTTCCACACGAGCAGCGTCCGCAGTTCCTCCAACATCTAAGAAGTTTGCGGGTTCTCCACCTGCTTGTTTAATTAAATCCATCGTAGCCATAGCTAAACCAGCGCCGTTAACCATGCAACCGACATTTCCATCAAGATCAACATAGTTTAAACCTAAGGCTCCGGCTTCAACTTCAATTGGATTCTCTTCACGTAAATCTCTTAAATTAACATAATCTTTATGTCGGTAAAGTGAATTATCATCAATTGTCACCTTGGCATCAACAGCCATAATTTTATTATCACTAGTTTTTAAAACTGGATTTATTTCAAAGAGTGAAGAATCTGATTTCACATAAGCAGTATATAGACTTGAAACAAACTTTGTCATTTCCTTAAAGGCATTTCCAGATAATCCTAAATTGAAAGCGATACGTCTTGCCTGAAATGGCATTAAACCGACACTAGGATCTACTTCTTCTGTATAAATTAAATGTGGCGTTTCTTCAGCTACAGTTTCAATATCCATGCCACCTTCAGTAGAATACATTATCATATTTCTTCCGGTAGCCCGATTTAATAATACAGACATATAAAACTCATCAGTTTCACTTTCTCCAGGATAATAAACATCTTCTGCAACTAATACTTGATGAACTTTCTTTCCTTCAGCAGATGTTTGCGGCGTAATTAAATTCATCCCTATAATCTTTCCTGCAACTTCTTCAACTTCATTTAAATTTTTGGCAAGTTTAACACCACCACCTTTACCACGTCCACCAGCATGAACTTGAGCTTTGATGACATACCAACTTGTTCCCGTTTCTGTTGATAATTGTTTAGCCGCTGTTACAGCTTCCTGGGCACTTTGAGCTACAATACCACGTTGAATGCGCACACCAAAACTGCTTAAAATTTCCTTTCCTTGATATTCGTGTAAATTCATAATTTGCTTAATATTTTAAGAATAACAAATGTAAATAATACCTGTTAATTACACTAATGTTTTATTTACTAATAAAGTAGTATTAATTATATAACTTATTGTTATATAATTAACAATTTGTTTTATTTAGATAATAATTTAGATAAATGTTTTCAGTTTTAGTAAAAAAATTAACTTTGCCAAAAAATGAATTACTCTATGACAAGTTCACAATTGCTTAAAATAACGGAAGAATTTGGAAGTCCTGTTTATGTTTATGATACCGAAAAAATTGCTTCACAATTTAAAAGATTAACTGATGCATTTAAGGATGTTAAACACCTTAAAATTAATTATGCTGTTAAAGCGCTATCAAATATCTCGATATTAAAGTTTTTTAAAACTTTAGGATCTGGCATTGATACGGTTTCTATTCAAGAAGTCCAATTAGGTTTAGCTGCAGGTTTTTTACCTGAACAAATTATTTTTACTCCCAATGGAGTTTCACTGGGAGAAATTGAAGAAGCAACAAAACTAGGTGTTCAAATTAATATTGATAATCTTTCTATTTTAGAGCAATTTGGCACAAAACATCCAAATATTCCCGTTTGCATTAGAATTAATCCACATGTTATGGCAGGTGGAAACAGTAATATCTCTGTGGGTCATATTGATTCTAAATTTGGAATTTCAATTCATCAGATACCACATTTGTTAAGAATTATTGAAAATACTAAAATGAATATAAACGGTATACATATGCATACTGGTAGTGATATTTTAGATATAGATGTATTTTTATATGCTAGTGAAATTCTTTTTGAAACTGCAAAACAATTTAAAAATCTCGAGTTTATTGATTTTGGTTCTGGTTTTAAAGTTCCTTACAAACAAGGCGATATTGAAACAAATATTGAAGAATTAGGAAAAAAACTTAGCGAAAAATTTAATGCATTTTGCAAAGAATACGGTAAAGATTTAATATTAGCCTTCGAACCTGGTAAGTTTTTGGTAAGTGAATCTGGTAAGTTTTTAACCAAAGTAAATGCTGTAAAACAAACAACATCGACAGTTTTTGCTCAGGTAGACTCTGGTTTTAATCACTTAATACGACCTATGTTTTATGGGTCTCATCACGAAATAATCAATATATCAAATCCAAATGGAAGAGAACGTTTTTATACGGTAGTAGGTTACATTTGTGAAACGGATACCTTTGGAAATAATCGGCGTATTAATGAAATTAATGAAGGTGATATTTTATGCTTTAAAAACGCCGGAGCTTATTGCTTTTCAATGGCCAGTAACTATAACTCAAGATTTCGTCCAGCAGAGATATTATGGTTTAATAAAACAGCTCACCTTGTAAGAAGGCGCGAAACTTTTGAAGATATTATAAAAAATCAAGTTGAAATTGATTTTAAAAAAGAAACAGAAATAATATTCGCAAAATAATTTCCTTATTTTTAGTTATAAGTCCTCTTTACTGTTATTACTAAAGAGGGTTTTCTTTTAAATAAATTACATTTATTTCTATTTAAAAGATAAAATGTGTCTATTTTTGAATAAAAAATTTTATGAATTTTACAAATCCCTTAGTTTATGGAGTTCCTTGTTTTCTGGGACTCATCTTACTAGAATTAACATATAGCAAGCATCATAAAGAAAAAAAAGATTTATACAAATGGAAAGATTTAGCCGCTAGTCTTACCATGGGTATAGGCTCGACTATTCTAGCTCCTTTAACCAAAACTATTGCAGCTATCGTACTTTTTAATTTTATTTATGACATTTTCAATCCAGAAATAGATGGTATTCGCACCAATATTATGGGATGGAAATCTTTTGGTTATGCTTGGTATATTTGGATAATTTGTCAATTACTAGATGATTTTAGTTATTATTGGTTCCATAGACAAAACCACAACATCCGTTTTCTATGGGCTGCACATATTGTACATCATTCTTCAAATAATTTTAATTTAGGAACAGCAGTAAGAAATGGTTGGTTCACTATATTTTACAAACCTTTTTTTTATATGTGGATTCCTGCACTGGGTTTCCCTCCAGAAATGGTTGTCGTTTGCTTAGGGGTTGAGGCTTTATGGCAATTTCAATTACATTCGGTATATGTTCCAAAATTAGGGATTATTGAAAAAGTATTTAACACCCATACGATGCATCAAGTACATCATGCCCAAAACTTGGAATATATGGATAAAAATCATGGTGGTTTCTTAAATATTTTTGACAAACTTTTTGGTACGTGGAAAGAACTTGATGAAAACATAGATATTAAATACGGCGTTACAAATGCACCAAACTCTTACAATCCATTAATTATTTTAACTCATGAATACAAGGATATTTGGAATGATATAAAAAAATCTAAAAGTTGGTATCATAAATTTATGTATGCGTTTGGCGCACCTGGTTGGAGCCATGATGGAAGCACTCTTACCATAAAACAATATCAAAAACTACTTAAATCGGATGTTAAATAATTAAAACATGTAAAAAACGTGGCACATGTTATAAGAAATTATGAAACGTTAAATGTAATAATTAAAAATCAGGTTGAAATTAATTTCTTTTCAAAAAAAGATAAAGTTTTAGCTAATAAAAATTGGTTAATATCTCAATAAATAATTAACTAACGCTAGGCCTTTTTTTATTATTTGTAGCAAAAACAGTGTTAAAACAAAAAAAATAGTATATTTATTACCTCCCTAATAATGATAATGGCAAAAATTAATTAAACTAACAACTTAATTTATTTTAATTTATTGAATGCAAAGCTATTAACCTAATACATAATCTGTGTTTTTTATTTTGAATACCAATTTTGTTAGAAAAACGTCTAACAAGCAATTATATATTAACAATTAAAACCAACCGAAATTATGAGAAAATTATTGTATTTGATGCTATTAATACCAGTATTAGCGGTATCACAAGAAAATGAAAGTTTTTTATTAAACTTATCTGAAATTACTGTAAAACCAGGTCATGACGCACAATTTGTAGAAGGGGTGAAATCATGGAAAGAATGTTACCTTGAAAACGAAGGTGAAGACAAATGGAGCATGTGGCGCAGAGTTCAAGGAGAAGGGTCTGTATATACCATGACCAGTAATATGGCAAATTGGGCTGAGATGGACGAAGAAGGCGATGCAGCAGGAAAAGAATGCCGAATGATTGTTGTTAATTTTATAATGCCACATGTTAAAAGCGTGCATTATAATATTGCCAGATCTGTACCGAAAGCAAGTAGAAAAGCTGGAATGCCTGAAGGCACAGAACTTGTTTGGGTATATAATGCTAAAACAAGTAATTCAACTGATTTTAAAGAGTGTGTTGATGAATTAACATCTGCCATGAAAAAAGCCGAAGGTGATAGTAGAGGCACGTGGTACGACGTTCAAGGTGGATCTCCTGAAGTTGCAGACTATTTTGTAGCTATTCCATTTAAAAACTTTGCAGACTTAGATGTTGATAGAGATGGTATTTGGGAAATTTACAAAAAAGCGAATGGAAAGTCTAAAACAGACGCATTAAGCGCAAAAATGAGAGCTTCTATTTCAAGTGACTGGTCTTACATTTATACGTTAAATAAAGAGTTATCTAATTAATCTATCATTTATATTAAACGATATACGTCATTTTTAAAAAGTTCAACAATTTGTTGAACTTTTTAATTTTAATATCAAAACCGCAAATATTAATCAAATATTATTTAGATTTAACCACTCGGCAAGTCTTATTTTCATAACATAGATATAATCAATAAAACCAAAAACTAACCAACCAAAACCAACCCATTTGAAATTAAATAATGATACTCTTAAATTTAATGAGAAAATAACATCTAAAAAGCGTAATTTATTCCTAACTGAAAACTCAGTAATACGCTATTTAACGTTTTCTGCATTATATATTGCCCAAGGAATTCCCGAAGGAATTACTTATTTTGCTATTCCTGCGTGGTTAGCGATGAACAACAAAACACCTATTGAAATTGCAAGTTTTGTTGCTGTTATTGGTATACCATGGAGTTTTAAAATTCTTATAGCACCTTTAATGGATAGGTTTACTATTTTATCAATGGGTAGAAAACGTCCCTGGGTAATCTTTGGCCAATTAGGCTTAATCATTAGTTTTTTATCTATTGGCTTGGTTACAGATCCTTTAAATAATTTAGATGGTTTAATGATCGCGGGATTTTTCATAAGCTTTTTTGGAGCATTTCAAGATGTCGCTACAGATGGCATGGCAATAGATGTGGTTCCTATTAATCAACAAGCGCGGGCCAATGGGCTCATGTGGGGATCAAAAACTATAGGTACAGCCTTATCATTAGTCATTGGAACGGCGTTAATTAATTTAATAGGATTTAGTACTGCCATCGCTTCGCTATCAATTGCGGTCGCATGCATTATGTTAGTTCCTGTTTTTTTTAGAGAACGACCCGGAGAAAAAATAATGCCTTGGTCAGAAGGGAAGGCTTCTAAAGAATCTGCAAATGCACAGTTAAAAAATTGGTCTCAAATTTTTAAAAGCATCTTTAAAGTTGTGATTTTACCGTCAACCATTTTTATGGGAATGGCAACCCTCATTAATGGAATAATGTATGGTTTAATTGATACCCTTTTGCCCATCTTTACTATTCAAGAATTAGGATGGACTAACACCACCTATTCACAAGTTTACTCAATTACAACAGTTGTTGGGGGTTTTTTTGGAATGTTTGCAGGTGGGGCATTAGTTGATTTCTTCGGTAACAAAAAAATGATAATTATTTATCTCATTGTTACAACGATTTTAATAATTGGTCTAGCTGTATTACCCAATTTATGGCAAAACGATAAATTCATATTCGGTTTTATTTTACTTTATTATCTATTCTACACGTTCCTTTGTATCGCTATGTTTGCAGCTAGCATGAAATTATGTTGGCAAGTAGTCGCGGCGACACAATTTACACTTTTTATGGCACTATCTAATATGGGTAGAGCCGCTGGTTCTGGATTAGTCGGTACATTTAAAGAAATGATGTCCTGGGAATATGTGTTATTGTGTACGGCAATTTCACCATTCTTAACCATTTTCTTTATCAGGTATATAAACTTTAAAAAACAGAGAAAGGCTATCGATGGCTTTATTTAAAAAATATTTCAGATTTTTATTATATTTAACAAGTATTCCCTCTAGTTTTTTTAATAATGATATTTTAAATTAAAAGACTATATGTTAATTGCTACTTATATATCTCGATTTATACTTAGGTTTACTTCTATAGTGATTCTTCTTATGGGATCACCAATTATTTCTGCACAGAACAAATCTATTGATAGTCTTACTCATTTACTTTCTGAAGAAACAAAAAACAGTTCTAAACTAGACTTGTTAAGTGATATTGTAACGATCGAATCCACACAAAATTTAACTATAGCCTTAAATTACGCAAGGCAAGGCATGAACCTTTCTAATAAATTAAACGATAAAAATTGGATGCCTAAGTTCAATGAAATGAAAGGAAGAATACACGCTAACTTACTAGAGTTAGACTCTGCTTCGTATCATTTTAATAAAGCTTTGAACGGATATATTGCGGTCGACAATAAAAAAGGACAAGCAACTACGTATTTTAAAATAGGCTGGGTTCATAAAAAGAAAGGGGAATTAGAACAAGCCTTGGAACTAGATTTAAAGGCATTACGCCTCATGGAGGCTATTAATGATAATATTGGAATAGCAGGTGCTACCAGTAGAATATCTGAAGATTTATATAGACAAGAACGAAATGAAGAAGCGCTTGATTATGCTATAAAAAGCATTGAGTTTTGCAAAAAAAACAACCTTGAAACAGAATTAGTTTACGCCTATACATCAGCTGGAGATGCGTGTATGGGTATGAGTAATTTTCAAGACTCCTATATGTATTTTGAGAAAGCATTAAGCTTCGCAAAATCGATTGGTTTCAATCCTATGAATTTATGTGATTTCACCAATAATCTTGGTAATTCACTTAAAAGACTAGGCAAATACGACGAGGCTTTAGTTCAATATGAAAATGCCATATTGTTAGCGAAACAAACAAATTACCAAAATGCTATTACTGCACTCACAGCTAATTTGGGCGAGATTAACTTACTCACTGGTAATTATCAAGAGGCCTTAAAATACCAACTTGAAACCATAAAATTTCAAGAAGAAGATAAAGATTATTCAAACTTAACTGAAAATTACGGACACACAAGTACCATTTATGAAAAATTAGGAGACTATGCTAAGGCATTGGAATACGAAAGGAAAGCGAGAGAAATTAGAGATAAAACGGTCGCTATTGAAAGTGATAAAAACATGTCTAAACTGCTGACAGAATACGAAACCGAAAAAAAAGAAAATACCATAGCTGCTCAAAAACTACAACTTGCACAACAAAAATTAGTGCAATGGCTGGCAGCAGGTGTGGTTGTCTTACTATTAGGTTTTCTGTTTTTTGGATATAGAAGTTATAGAATTCGGACAAAAACCAACCAATTGCTGGCAGCGAAAAACAAGCAAAATGAATTACTGTTAAAAGAAATCCATCATCGTGTAAAAAACAATCTGGAGCTTGTAAAAAGTTTAATATCATTACAATCTGCTCAATTAGAAGACTCTGCAACAAAAGATGCCATGATTGCGAGTCAGAATCGCGTACAATCTATGGGTATTATTCATCAAAAACTATATCAAGGTGATAATATTGGCAGTATAGAAATGAAAGACTATTTCCTAAATCTTGGTGAAGGTATTTTAGATACCTTTAATAAAGATGATAAAGTAAAAATAGAATGTGCCATGGAACATTTAGAATTAGACGTTGACACCGCCGTTCCTATTGGGTTAATTGTAAATGAATTACTTACCAATGCCCTTAAATATGCATTCCCCGAAGATACTAAAGGCAATATCATGATTAGTTTATCAAAATCAAATCCAAAAACCTTAACACTAAAAGTATCAGATAATGGTATTGGAAAAACGGTTGGCTTAGCTCCAAAAGGCACGGGCTTTGGTTCTCAGCTCGTTAAACTATTAACGCAACAACTTAATGGAGTTATGAAAGAAGACACTCAAAACGGAACGTCCGTTTTATTTCATTTTAAATTAAACACAGCAGCTTAAAAAATAACAATAACTACTTACAAACACAAAAAACATAAAAAGCATAGCAAATTTAACATGAAAATAAAATTGAGCTTCTTTTTAGTTCTTGTAATTAATTTTGCCTTTGGACAAAATGATGCAGATGTGACTTTAAACCAAAGTAAAACATATCAAAATAAAGCAGTGTGGTTTAATTTTATACCCCAATACAATCAAGATAGTAGTCGTCATTATTTTAATAAAGCAATACATCATCTTGATGAAAATAAAATAACCCATTTAGAGCAATTGGGAAATATTTATATGGATATGATTATTTATTCAACCTATAATGATGAATTGGACTTAAATGCGCAACATGGGTGGGAATTTGTTTCAAAGTTACCTGATGAGATAGATAGATATCGGATTCTGAAATTTGACTATCTGGCATTGTGGACAATCATCATAAAATTAAACGTCGTAGGACCAAAAGAATCTTTAGAATTATTTACAAAAGCAATGAATTATCTGAAAGCTGATGAAAATAATGATATACAGGCAAGGATATCTATGTACAAGGGTATTTTTTATTATAAATATGCTCTTAAAGATGAACGGGAAACGGCATATCAATATTTATTGAAAAGTTATAATTATTACCGTAACCATATTTCAAAGAAAAATAACTGGAGGTTTTTTAGAATAAATTATGCCTTGGCATCTTATCATACAGATAAAAATAACGATTCAGTAAGTTATTACAGGGCAAACATAAAGTCCATTCTAAAAAATTATAAAACTCCTCTTGCTTACTCATCGTATTATGCTGCCATCGGGCGCGAATTAATTACACATCCGCCAACAGGGAAAGATAGTATTAGTCGTGCACAATATGAGGAAGGTAAAAAAAGTATTATGAAATCTATAGAAATTATGGAAACCTATAATAAGGAAACCGGTATTTATCCATATTGTTTTGGATTACTTGCCGATCTTAACCTTAAAGACAAAAAATACGATACTGCCATTTCTTATTATAAAAAATCTAGGGAGTATTATTTAGAGCATAAAAACTCAAAACCAGCAATAATGATGCTTTTATATATTGGTGATGCTTATGAAAAAAAAGGAGACTTAATAAATGCATTAAAATATAAAGAACAACATTATTTAGAATTACTTGATTTTGAAAAAGAAACGAATGAAAGAAGTTTGCGCGAAAATGAATTAAAAGTGAATTTAAGTAACCAAAAAGAAGAATTAGGTCAAAAACAGTTTCAACAACAAATATTTATTATCGCTCTGTTAATTGGAGGTCTGTTATTAGGGTTAGTATATCGCAATTATAGACTAAAAAGAAAATCTAGTCTTATACTTGAAAAAACAAATAATGAATTAAAAGACAAAAATATTTTATTAGATATCCAAAACGCAGAAAAGGAATTATTATTAAAAGAAATCCATCACCGCGTAAAAAACAACCTTGAACTTGTTAAAAGCTTAATTTCATTACAGTCTGCGCAATTAGAAGACTCCGCTACAAAAGATGCTATGATTGCCAGTCAAAACCGAGTTCAATCTATGGGCATTATTCATCAAAAACTTTATCAAGGTGATAACCTTGGTAGCATTGAAATGAAAGACTATTTCCTAAATCTTGGTGAAGGCATTTTAGACACCTTTAATAAAGATGACAAAGTGAAAATAGAATGTGCTATGGAACATTTAGAATTAGATGTTGACACCGCCGTTCCTATTGGATTAATTGTTAATGAGTTGCTTACTAATGCTTTAAAATATGCATTTCCTGATGATACTAAAGGAAATATTATGATTAGTTTATCAAAATCGAATCCAGAAACCTTAACATTAAAAGTATCAGACAATGGTATTGGAAAAACGGTTGGCTTAGCTCCAAAAGGTACGGGCTTTGGTTCTCAGCTCGTTAAACTGTTAACGCAACAACTTAATGGTGTTATGAAAGAAGACACTCAAAATGGAACCTCGATTTTATTTCATTTTAAATTAAACACAGCCGCATAAATGAGCCAAACTACAAAAATATTAATCGTTGAAGATGAAATGATTATTGCTGCAAACATATCATTACAACTTACTACGCTTGGTTATGAGATTACAGGTATAATTCCCAGAGGTGAAGAAGCCCTATTACAAATAAAAGAAAACAAACCCGATATTGTTTTATTAGATATTCAATTAAAGGGAAAAATAGATGGTATTGAAACGGCTCAAATGATGCAAAAATCGTACAATATTCCTATTATCTATTTAACAGCTAATGCAGACGAAGAGCATTTTAAAAGGGCAAAGACAACAAATCCATATGCGTTTATCTCAAAACCATTTAAAAAACTAGATTTACAACGCGCCATAGAATTAACAGTAAAAAGAGTGCAAACCGAAACGAAACAAGTTAACCCTTCCGCAGAAAAAGAAGCGCCTTTTATTTTAAGTGATAGTATTTTTGTAAAGCATCATGAAAAAATGGTAAGAGTGGATATTAAAGATATTTTATACATTGAGGCAGAACGTAATTATTGTAGAATTTACTCAAAATCGAAAGAGTATTTATTGGTAATGACATTAAAAGATCTCGATGAAAAATTACCAGATAAACATTTTATAAGAGTGCACCGTTCATTTATTGTGAACCTATCTCAAATAGATGAAGTAGCCACAAGTCATATTGTAATTGGCAAAAAAGCCATTCCTGTTAGTAAAGCTCTAAAAGATGAGCTGCTCAACAGATTACAAACGATATAAATTTTTATATAGACGTAGTCTAATTAAAAAAGTTGTTTTGATAAATAAAAGGATGTCTTCGGACAAAATATTGCAGGTTTCGTCCTAAATCCCGTTCTTTTTATTATGATTTTTAGTTACTTAGAAACAGAATCATTTTAGATTCAACCTAACCAACCAATAAACCTCACTAATCTAATTTATCAGATTGTGAGGTTTTTATAACAAGAGATAATGAAAAACTCGTTCTTTTTAATCTTCACATCACTCATTTTATTAAGCGCATGCCAACAAAACGTTCGCTATACGCAACAATCACCAGAAATAGATACATATAAAAAGGTTATCGAAGCTTATGAAAAACAAGATTGGAACGCCTTGGCAAGTCACTATGCCGATACTGCAAAGATTTTAAACAATGTCACCGATAAAGATTCACAGACAGTAGCTGAATTAATTGCGCAAAACAAAGAAGACGCAACGCTTTTTTCGTCTTGGAAATACGACCCAGAAAGTGAGGAATATGAAATGGTTGTCACTGACAAAGGTGAAACCTGGGTAAACTTTTGGGGACATTGGGAAGCTACTTTAAAAGCGAATGGAAAACTTTATGTGATACCTGCTCATATTACAACTCGCTTTATTGACGGTAAAATTGTAAGAGAAGACGGTTATTGGGATATCTCTAAATTAATAATGGATATACAAATTATAGAAACAAGCAAAAACATACAAAAAGAATAAACTAAGTAAATAAATTAGAATAACAGGCAAATTTTTTGGGAGAATAATATTTGGCAATAGTAATAATCCGTTATCATTATAATGTTTTTTTGAGTTAGTCACCAAAACTATTGTCAATTGCCTGTTTTTTTTAGTAATCTAAAACATCATGAAAAAAGTAGGAGTTATAGGGGGGTCTGGCTTTATAGGAAGCCACGTTACAAAGGCATTTTTAAACAACGGTTTTGAAGTCAAGGTATCTGCAACAGATATTTCAAATGAAAGCAAATATGAACATTTGATGGAGTTTAGTCAATCTGACCATTTATATATAAGCGAATTAAATGTTGAAGATAAATCTGCTTTACGTGAATTTGTAAAAGATTGTGATATTGTTATACACGGTGGCACACCGTTTCTGTTAGATGTTAAGGACCCCAAAACCGAATTATTTGATCCAACTATCAAAGGCACCGAAAACTTTTTAGAAGTTATAAATGATACCCCAAGTATAGAAAAAGTAGTATTTATTGCTTCGGTAGCTGCTTATAATACAAACTTCCCCATGCCTTCAGGAGATAAATCAATAACAGATACGATTAGTGAAACGGATACGCCTTTTATGAGTGAAGAAAGTCACCCATATGCTCAAGCGAAATTTATTGCCAACCAGACGGTTAATGAATTTATAAAAAGCCACTCGAATCTCGATTTTGAAATCACTAGTGTCTCACCCGTAGCAGTATTTGGAAAATCTTTATCTAACCGAGAAGATTCTACCTCAACAGGATTACAGTTTTTATTTAAAAACGAGATTGCTCCAAACCCATTTGTACAAATGCTTTTTGACACTGATGCTGAGTTTGCTATTGTTAATGTTAAAGACGTTGCTAAATGTATTTATAAAGCAGCCACTATTTCAGGACTACATGGAAAAAACTATTTACTCTCAAGTGAAACTTACCCTGTTTCAGACGTAACCCTCATGCTTAATGGTCAACCACCAAAAAATAAAGCAAAAATCATCTACCAAAACCAAATGGCTGAGCGTCAATTAGGTATTAATTTTGAGTCGGTAAAAGAAACATTAAATCAGTACTCAAATTAATTTTTTAATTATGAAACAGTCAAATATTTTTGCATTAATAAAACCTAAATCTTATTTTAAATTACTGATTTTGATTTTGTTAATTCTATTTGCCGGAAAATTTGTGATTAATGATGCGTTTCCTTATTTTCAATTTACACAAGAGGCTCTTGGTAGGTATTGGGATTTTA
This sequence comes from Yeosuana sp., assembly GCF_057126245.1. Lineage (NCBI taxonomy): Bacteria > Pseudomonadati > Bacteroidota > Flavobacteriia > Flavobacteriales > Flavobacteriaceae > Yeosuana > Yeosuana sp. Next base: position 64,023 of record NZ_DBNGMQ010000077.1, read on the forward strand.
AATGGGCTTTAATTGGGCACGTTTCAAGTGGTCTTTTGGCGTTAATTATTGGTCCATTTCAATTTTGGAAAACATTTAGAAACAAATATTTAACGTTCCATAGGTGGTTGGGTCGTATATATTTAATAGCAATTTTAATCGGTACTATCTGTTCTACAATATTAGCTTGGACTACTGGTATAAAAGTGAATTTTTCTTGGGCTTTTAGCCTACAGGGACTCGCATTTGCCTGGATCATCACTTCTGCAATGGCGTATATTTCGATTAGGAGAAAACAGCTAGCGCAACACAAAGAATGGATGATACGTAGCTATGTTGTAACATTTGCTTTTGTAATGTTTCGTTGGATAGAAAGTTTATCCATTACCATCAATTTAATGGATTCATTTGAAGAAAGAGGTCCAACTGTTATTTGGTTGAGTTGGACTATCCCTTTACTCATTACAGAAGTTGTTTTCAGTTTAAACAAGAAGCATTAAGCTATTTTTAAAGTAAATAATAACCAATTAAACACTATTAAATATGAAACCAATACAATTTTTAAGACCTATAGTGCTAGGTTTTTTAGTAGTAATCTCATTAGCAGGTTGCAAGGAACAAGTTGTAGAAACTTTAGAAACCGTAAAACCCGCAACGTTTGAAGAATTAGGCCAAATGAACAGGGACTTCGCAAAAGCATTAGTTGCAAAAGATGCGACAGCAGCTGCTCATTTATATACAGAAGATGCATCTCTATTACCACCTAACGAACCAATAATAAGTGGCCGAGAAAACATTAAAAATTATTGGCAAGGAGCTATTGATGCTGGATTAATAGCTGCGTCAGTAAAAACTATTGATGCAAGTAGCGATGGTAATTTGGGTTATGAAATTGGAACCTTTGAATTGAAGTTTTTAACTCCTGAAGGAGATACTATTATTGATGTAGGAAAATACACTGAAATATTGAAACGCAACTCCGAAGGCAAATGGATTTCTCTTTACGGTATGTGGAGTAATAATGAACCCGCTATAGCTGAATAATAATAGACTTAAAAAAATAAATAATGATTAAACTAACTGTACTATATAAACATCCAACCGACGATAAGGCATTCGAAGATTATTATGAAAACATCCACTTGCCTAAAGCTGCAAAAATGACCGGACATGAAAAATTTGAACTCACTAAGTTTTTAAGTAATTCTGATAGTAATAAATCAGATTATTATCGTATGGCTGAGTTCTGGTATCACAGTCCTGAAGCCATGCAGGAAGCCATGGACTCTCCTGAAGGAAAAGCCACAGCAGATGATCTTCATAATTTTGCTACTGGAGGTGTAACAATGTTGGTAGGTACTATTGAATAATATTCTTTACATTTAAAACCTTAACCAAGATTAACTAACCAACATGAAATTAGAACCAACCACTTTAATAAATGAGGATAATAATTTTTTAAAAAAAATTAATTTAATATTAACCGAAAATTCAGTTTTACGATATGTAACGTTTTCGGTACTTTACTTTGCACAAGGCATACCACAAGGAATTACATTAGCTGCCATTCCAGCATGGTTAGCAATGAATAATAAAACACCTGCAGAAATAGGAAGTTTTGTTGCAGTTATGGGTATCCCATGGAGCTTTAAAATCCTAATAGCACCAATCATGGATCGATATACTATTTTATCAATGGGTCGTAAAAGGCCGTGGGTGATATTCGGTCAATTAGGTTTAATCATTAGTTTTTTAGCCATTGGATTTGTACCCGATCCTATAAATAATTTAAAATGGTTAATGATAGCTGGTTTTTTTATCAATTTTTTCGGCGCATTTCAAGATGTCGCAACAGATGGAATGGCTATAGACGTTGTTCCAATTGATGAGCAGGCTCGTGCCAATGGACTCATGTGGGGTTCAGTCACAATCGGCTACTCATTATCCATGGTAGTTGGCACCGTTTTAATAAACACCTTAGGGTTTTCAGCAGCAATTCCCTTCTTAGCATTTGCAGTGGCTATTATAATATTAGCGCCTATTTTTTTTAGAGAACGTTCAGGCGAAAAAATAATGCCATGGACTGAAGGTGAAATTTCTGAAAATTCGAAAAAGGAACAGTCAAAAAGTTGGATATTGATTCTAAAAGATTTGTTCAAAGTCGTAATTCTACCTTCTAGCCTATTAATAATAATTGCGGTTTTTTATTTAGGCTTTTTAAAGAATTTAGTATATACTTCTTTTACCATACTTACAATTCAGGATCTTGATTGGACGAATACTTCATTTTCTCAAATAACCTCAATTTCAGACGTAGTCGCTGGTATATTTGGAATGTTTATAGGTGGATTTCTCGTTGACAAATATGGTGAAAAAAGAATGCTAACTATTTACTTTAGCGTCTTTGCACTTCTACTTTGTAGTATGGGATTCTTTCAAAATTATTGGGTAAATGACACCTTCATTTTTGTGTTTTATTCAATATACACATTCTTGGTCACTTTTATTACTATTAGCCTATTAGCAGGAGCTATGAAGTTATGTTGGAAAATTGTTGCTGCTACTCAATTCACACTTTATATGGCCATTACTAATATGGGAGCTGCATTTGGTGCTGGAATTGTAGGCACCCTTAAAGAACATATTTCATGGGATACTATCTTTTTATTAATGGCAATACCTACATTATTAATTATTTTAGTCATTCAATTTCTAAATTTTACTAAGCATAGAAAAACAATTCAAAAATTTAATATATCTTAATTAAATAATAAAACACTTAAAAATTAAATAATCATGAAAAACTCCATTATTTTTTTATTTGCCATATTATGTATTGGCTTCACATCATGCGAAAATGCTAAGGTTGAAAAAAATATAAAAATGTACTCCCAAACCTGGGATGACATTATTAACACAGGTAATCTAGAGCTTATTAATAACACTAATTTCACCGATAATATTACAATGATTATGAGCCCCGAAAATATTGTAGGTATTGACGGGTTTAAAGACTATTATTCAAACTTTGTTACTGGATTTTCAGATGTTGAATTTACCATAAAAGATATCTTTGGTCAAGGTGACAAAATAGTAAAACATTGGAATTTTAAAGGCAAACACACTGGCGAATTCTTTGGTATTCCTGCAACCGGAAATATGGTTGATGTTGAAGGCACGACCCTAGTTAAAATGCAAGATGGAAAAATTGCTCAAGAGCAAGATTTTATGGACAATATGATATTTCTACAACAATTAGGAATTGTATCCAACCCTGAAAATGTTAGTGTTATAGATGGCCTTTATAAAGCATTTGGTGCCGGTGATATCCCAAATGTCCTAGCCGCAATGGATGCCAATGTTGTTTGGAATGAGGCAGAAGGAAATGCCTATGCTGATGGTAATCCATACATTGGGCCAGAAGCTGTTTTAAATGGGGTTTTTGCTCGTGTTGGAGAGGACTATGAGTATTTTAACCTTGCTAATATAAAACTTCATGACATGTCGAACAATCAAGTACTTGCTACCTTACGTTATCAGGCCAAATTGAAAAAGAATGGTGTTACATTTGATGCACAAGTAGCACACCTTTGGACGCTTAAAGACGGAAAAGTAAGTGCTTTCCAACAGTACGTTGATACGAAAAAGCTCGCTGATGCGGAGAAAAAATAATGTTTTTTATGTCATTACATTTTTAGTATCTTAAATTTTTATTTAACATAAAAACAATTTTAAACACTTTAAAAACTAACCAACCAATGAAAACAGCATTAATAACAGGAACAAGCAAAGGTATCGGCCTAGAAACCTCACTTGCCTTTGCGAGAGCAGGCTATAAAGTATTCGCTACCATGCGCAATACTGCAATGTCTAAAGATTTTAAAGAAACAATAGCTAACGAATCTCTAGATATCACCATATCTGAAATGGATGTAGACTCTGATGTCTCTGTTAAAAAATGCATTGATGCTATTATCGATAAACATAGCCAAGTAGATGTTTTAGTAAATAATGCCGGTATAGAACGTCATGGATCTATTGAAGAACTCAGCATGGAAGATTTTAAATCAGTTATGGAAACTAATTATTTTGGCGTACTGCGCTGTACCAAAGGTGTACTTCCTATAATGAGAAAAAATAAAAATGGTTGCATTATAAATGTGGCTTCTGTTTCTGGTCATATTTCAAACAGTCCCTTAGGTGCTTATGCTGCAAGTAAATTTGCCCTGGAAGCAGTTAGTGAAGCCTTGGCACAGGAAGTAAAACCTTTTAATATTAGAGTGGCCATTGTAGAACCAGGGATTATTAATACACAAATGGCTCTGGATATTAAAGGTGCATCTGAAAGTAAATCTATTTATCCTCAAGTAAATCGTTTTGGAGGCCTTTTTGCAGCATCGCTTAAAACACCAACTCCACCAACTTTAGTAGCCGAAAAAATATTGGAAATTTCAGAAAGTAAAACCTGGAAATTAAGACATCCTGTTGGACCAGACTCAGAACCATTTATACAATGGCGTGCCTCCATGTCTGATGAACAATGGGTAGATTGGAATGCAGCTAATGATGAAGACTGGTATAAATCTGTTGAACAGGACTTTGGCCTTAATGCTAGATAAGACTTTTTTTTAATTAAAATATAACCCTAAAGACGCCTTATTGGATTGGTTGTTTTTTGAACTGAAAGTGAATAACAATACGATTTAAATTATGGAAGTAATAAATTAATTGGCACATATATTATAGATGTTTTCAGTAATACTACGAACCGTTCAAACAAACTTATAGATTAAATATCAGGATAGCCGAAAATGAAAAATTTAAAAATGTAGATAATAAAACTTTCTGATTACATTTATAAAACCAACCAACCAAAATGAAAGAAGAATCAGTAAATGATGAAATTCTTATATTAAAAAAGAAAAGTTTTCTTTCTGAAAGTACAATTTTAAGATACTTAGTTTTTTCTGCTTTATACATTTCTGAAGGCATTCCAATAGGAATCATGTTTTTTGCTATTCCAGCTTGGTTAGCTATGAACAATATACCTCCTGTTGAAATTGCTAGTTATATAGCAGTAATTATGATTCCATGGAGTTTTAAAATAATTATAGCACCTCTCATGGATAGGTACACCATTCTCTCTATGGGAAGAAAACGGCCATGGATAATTTTTGGACAAATCGGCTTAATGCTCAGTTTCTTGGGTTTTGGATTTATACCTGATCCTTTAGGCAACTTAAGCACCCTCATAATTATTGGCTTTGTTATTAATCTTTTTGGTTCCATTCAAGATATTGCCATTGATGGTATGGCGGTAGATATAATACCAATAAATCAGCAAGCTAGAGCAAACGGAATCATGTGGGGGTCAAGAATAATTGGTCAGTCCTTATCTCTCCTTATTGGTTCAGCCCTTATCAATATTGTAGGATTTACAAATGCTATTTCATCTATGGCTTTAATAGTAATAATTCTAATTCTTGTTCCTATATATTTTAGAGAACGGCCTGGTGAAAAACTAATGCCATGGACCAAAGGAAAGTCATCTAAAGACTCAGAAAAAACACAATTTAAAAATTGGGGAGAACTTTTAAAAAACCTCTTAAAAGTAGTTATTCTACCATCAAGCTTGTTATTATGTTTTGGTATTTTCTTTACTGGTATGCTAACAGGTTTAGTTGATACACTACTTCCCATTTTTACAGTACAGCAATTAGATTGGACCAACATATCCTATTCACAAGTCTCCTCAGCCGCTACATTAATTGGAGGATTCTTTGGAATGTTTGTAGGTGGTGTAATAATAGATTTTTTAGGAACCAAAAAAATGACCATTATTTTACTTTCAATTATCATTATTTTATTAGGCAGTTTTGCCATGCTTTCAAACTTTTGGGAAAATGTAACTCTAATTTACAGTTTTGTAATATTATATTACTTAATGGCGACACTTTTAACCATTGCCATAATGGCCATAGGCATGAAACTGTCATGGAAAAAAGTATCTGCATCTCAATTCACACTATACATGACTTTAAACAATTTAGGCTTCTCCTTTGGGGCGTGGTTTTTAGGATACCTAAAAGAATCCCTTGTATGGGCAACTATCATTCTTATTATTGCAATCATTCCATTTATGAGTCTATTTATTTTCAGGAAGATTAGTATTAAAAAGCATTTAATAACCTTAGAAAAGTATTAAACATTATAAAGTAAAATTCAACTAAAACCAATCAATTATGCAATTAAAACAAGCTTTAATCATTGCGATAACACTTAGTGTAATTAGCATCACGGCTTGGGAAGTCTTTTGGCGCTCTCAAGGCCTTCAACCCAACATTGATGACAATAAAAACTTATGGGCCAATCAGCGAAAAAAACTTGATAATTTTAATGATAACACCGTCGCTTTTATTGGCTCTTCAAGAATTCTTTATGACATTCAATTAGACATCTGGAAAGAAGAAACACAAACAGACCCTGTGATGTTAGCCACTCAAGGTGCTTCTCCAATTCCGGTAATGAAGGATATTGTAGAAAATACTAAGTTTAATGGTACGCTTTTAGTAGGCGTAACACCACCATTATTCTTTTCAACTACATATCCTGAGGCTGAATTTATAAAACGTTCACAGTCGTTAGTTGAATACTATAAAAAGCGAACCTATGCACAAATACTGAATCATAAGTTGTCTGTGCCTCTACAACAAAATTTTGCCTTTATTAGAGATGGTGATGAAGGATGGGATTCAGATGTTGATTTAAAAACATTAATCAAGCAAATTCACATCGGTAAAAGATCCGGACCATTATATCCTCCATTTAATAATTTTGAAGAGATTTCTCTCGACAGACATATGAAAATGCCTGAAAGAATGGTGACAGATACAGCATACGCGAATACCGTAAAAAAAGTTTGGAAAGCAATTTTAACGAGCGATTTACCTCCACCTGACAAAGAATCTACGACAGCAGCTTTTGTTGAATTAGCAGAGAGATTCAAAAAAAGAGGTGGTAATTTAATATTGGTAAGATGTCCGTCATCCGGACTTTTTAAGGAAATAGAAAGTATGGCATTTTCAAAAGAACTATTCTGGGACGAACTTGTAGCTAAGTCTGGAGTAAAAGCATACAATTATTTAGATTATGAACAATTTGAAAATTTATTCTTACCTGAATGGTCACATTTAGCCGTTAAAGACGCACGCTTTTTCACTAAAGAGCTTATTAAAATAATGAAAGCAGATGGTGCATTAACCAACCTTAAAACCAACTAATTATGTTATTCAACTCATTAAGTTTTGTACTATTCTTAGTAATAGTTTTAGCGCTTTACTATTCTAAGTTTTTAAATTGGAATTCTAAAAAAGCAATGTTATTGTTAGCCAGTTATGTTTTTTATGGCTTATGGAATCCCCCATTAGTTATCTTGCTTTGGATTTCAACGATGGTAGATTGGACAGCAGGGAAAAAATTAGCCATTGAAGATAATGAGCGAAAAAGAAAATTTTGGCTCATCCTAAGTATGGTTGTGAACCTAGGGTTCTTAGTCTTTTTTAAATATCGCGATTTCCTGGTAGATAATTTTACAACGGTTGTGAATACGTATGGCTATGGCTATAAAGCACAACCAGTAGATATCATTCTACCTATGGGAATTTCATTTTATACCTTTCAAACCATGTCGTATACTATAGACATGTACTTAAAACGAACAGAACGTGCCAAAACCTTTTTAGATTTCGCATTGTACGTTACATTTTTTCCTCAATTAGTAGCAGGTCCAATCGTTAGAGCACAAGATTTAATTTCCCAATTTTATGAAGAAAAGAAAGCAACAGTAAATCAATTCATCTGGGGTTTGTTTTTACTTACTATAGGGTTATTTCAAAAGGTAGTCATGGCAGACACGTTACTTTCAGAAACTGCAGACACTGTTTTCGGATCAAGTAAATTACTTCACGGTATTGATGCTTGGGTTGGAACTCTTGCATTTTCCGGACAAATATTTTTTGATTTTGCCGGTTATTCAACTTGCGCTATCGGTATCGCTTTAATGCTCGGTATTATATTACCAGACAACTTTAAATATCCGTATGCGTCTTTAGGTTTTTCAGATTTATGGAAACGTTGGCATATTACGTTATCATCTTGGTTAAGAGATTATTTATACATTCCATTAGGAGGCAATCGTCATGGTGTGGTGAGAATGTATGCCGCTTTAATGATTACAATGTTATTAGGCGGGCTATGGCATGGTGCCGCATGGACGTTTATAGTTTGGGGCGGCTTACACGGAACTTATCTTATATTAGAAAGATTACAAAGAGAATATATTCCTTTTAAAATAACGGCATGGAATGGAATATTTCTGGCTTTTATAACTTTTTCATGTGTCAATATTACTTGGGTATTTTTTAGAGCTCGAAAATTTGAAACAGCTTGGAACATGATTAAGTCTATGTTTTACATGCAAACAGAAGGAGAAAAAGTTCTTGACACATTTTCTATTATAAAAGTAAGCACTGTGATTGGGCTACTTTTTCTTTGCCACTGGTTTATGCGTAATACATCATTAAAAGAAGTGTCCTTAAAAATGTCGCCATGGGCTCTTGGCATTGTTTGGGCTATTATGTTCTTTTTAATTATTATAGCCCAAGGAAGCGGCGAACAATTCATCTATTTTCAATTTTAAAAAAATTAATATAAAGAGTATTATATGACCAATTCAACCAACCCAATTCAACCAATAAAAAAAGAAAATAGAATCATTTATCTTGATATTTTAAGAGGTATTGCTATCTTTTTTATTTTCTCAGCCAATATTGTTTATTTCTCTGGGCATTTTACATTTCCCGAGGAAGGCCGCTTACCTTCAACACTTTTTATTTTTGATAAAACGTTAGATTTTATTCTTTATACATTAGTTGATGGTAAATTCTATTCCCTATTCTCTTTGCTATTTGGGATTGGTTTCGCTATTCAACATCATAATTTAACAAAACACAATAAACCTTTTGCTCCATTCTTTAAACATAGAATGTTTTGGCTTTTAATATTTGGGCTCATTCATTTGCATATATTTTGGTTAGGAGACATCCTAACCTTATATGCATTATTAGGTTTTGTACTCATTCTATTTGTGAATTTTAAAAACAAACAACTCATAACATGGGCTATTGTATTAATACTATTACCCATTTTAAATTGGTTAGTTATAAATGTAATAGGTTGGCATTATCCACAGTTCTTTTTTGAATTAAATTCAAAATATTACGAACATTTTAATTTACCGATAATGGAAACTAATGGTATAAAAAGATCAAATTTTGGAGCCTACATTTTAAATGAAAATATTATTGATTTCGTTAAAATGAATATTGGCAATACCTTCTTAAGGATTGGAGGTATTCTTAACGAAGGACGTGTTTTTAAAGTGTTAGGAATTTTCTTAATTGGCTTATGGGCTGGTCGAAAAATTTTAACCGAAAACTTACTTGAAAACACAACTTTTTTAAAAAAGGTCGTTATTTGGGGAATTTGTATCGGATTACCTATTAGTGCTTTTAGAGCTTATATTACGTTTTTTGCTGATAAAACAGAAATATGGGAACTCCTATACACAATCTCTTATGCCCTGGGTACTGTTCCTTTAGCTATGGGTTACGCCGCTTTGCTAGCTATTATTTATAAAAAAATTCCATTTTTAAACGGTTTTGCTTTTGTTGGCAAAATGGCATTATCTAATTACTTATTTCAAACAGCATTAGCAATTACCATTTTTTACGGTATAGGATTTAGCTTTGCCGGTAAGCTTGGGTTCACCGTGATTATTGGAATAGCTATTTTAATTTATAGCATACAAGTATTACTAAGTATGTGGTGGTTAAAATCACATAGTTTCGGACCAATGGAATGGCTATGGAGACAATTAACCTACAAAAAGTTATTTAGGAAAAAGAATGACTAATAAATTATTCTCAACTCCTGACTAGTAACAGGAACTTCTTAATTTTTAAATATTTACTCAGGATTTATAACTAAAAAAATATGACTACAACCAACCAACCTCAATTTAAACCCACCCAACCGAGTGGACGTATTAATTCCCTTGATGTTATCAGAGGAATAGCCTTATTAGGCATTTTATTAATGAATATTAATGGCATGGGACTCCCTTTTGCATATTCAGACCCAACAATTTCTGGTGGATCAGAAGGTCTTAATTTACAAGTATGGATTGCTAATAACATGTTTTTTGAAGGTACTATGAGAGGCTTGTTTACCATGCTTTTTGGTGCAGGAGCAATTTTATTAACGAGTAGATTAGAAAAAAATGGCGCCGGAATTACCACCGCAGATATTTATTACCGAAGAATACTTTGGTTACTTGTTTTCGGAATTATCAACGTATACATTTTTCTTTGGCATGGTGATATATTATATCCGTATGCTCTTTTTGGATTAATGCTTTTTCCCTTTCGGAACGCAAGTGTTAAAAATCTATTTTTAGTAGGATGCGTTTTGATAAGCATTGGCGTATTATGGGATATAAGTGATTACCGCAATAATCTTGAAACTCAGAAAAATGGTATTGAAATGCAAACCCTGCAAGAGCAAGGTGTCACTTTAAGTGAGAATCAGGAAAACGACTTAAAAAAATGGGAGAAGCTAAGTACCAAGCAAACACCAGAAGAAGTACAAAAGAAAATTGAAAAAATGCAACAAGGCTACTGGTCTGTACTTCTGGAAAAAGTAAAGGGTAATCAATTTATGCAAACCTGGTTACCATACAGATTATGGGTTTGGGATATATTAAGTTTTATGCTTTTAGGAATGGCATTGTTTAAACTTCGCGTATTTCATGGTGAACGCAGTAATTTATTTTATATCATACTACTTGTAACAGGTTATCTTGTCGGACTTAGCATAAATTATATTGAAACCAAAATACTTATTGACAGTAATTTCGATGTTGTCACAATTTCCAAGGTAGATCAAACGTATCAAATAGGACGTTTGTTTACTACTTTAGGTCATATTGGTCTCTTTATGTTATTTATCAAGTCTGGTATTTTAGGCTTTTTACAAAAATCTTTGGCGGCTGTTGGGAAATTGGCTTTAACCAATTACTTAACGCATAGTGTTGTTACCTCCATAATTTTTTATGGTGATGGGCTTGCCTTATTCGGTCAACTTCAAAGATATGAGTTGTATTATATTGTAGGCGCTATTTGGATTATTCAATTAATCTTTAGTCCTATTTGGCTTAAATATTTCTTATATGGACCCGCTGAGTGGCTTTGGCGTTCTTTAACATATCAAAAGAAACAACCTTTTAGAATTACTTAATATCATCTAAAACTTTATTCAAATAGTAAATTAATTTTAATGAATTGAATATTGGTTTTAATTATAACTCTTTTATGATAAAACTCTTCCGTAACATCCGAAAAAAACTAGTTGCAGAAGGCAAAACTGCCAATTATCTTAAATATGCCATTGGTGAAATTGTGCTAGTGGTAATTGGTATTCTCATTGCATTACAGATAAATAACTGGAACGAAAATAGAAAACTTCAAAAAGAGGAACTTATCGTTTTGAGTGATATTAAAAATAATTTACAAACTATGTTAGTTTCATTTAGTGCTGATACTCTTTCAAATTCCAGTGATATTGTTCAATATGAAAAAATAGAAAATTATATAGCTAATGATTTACCTTATTCAAATGAACTAGACAGTGTGTTTGGAATATTAACTTTCTGGAACAATACGTACATAACGGCAACAGCGTATAATTCATTGCAAAGTAAAGGTCTGGACCTGATTAAAAATGAAACCCTTAAGAAGGATATAGCTGATATGTATGAGTCGAATCTCAAAAAACTTACTGAAGATTACCAACAAGGAGAGAGTCAACTGAACACAATAATAGTTGAACCATTTTTAATAAAGCATGTAAAAAGGCTCAAAAACAAATCATTAAGAGTTGCCAGGCCAAACGATTTTGAAAGTCTTAAAAAAAACCAAGAATTCTCAAATATTTTGAGTAATCTTATAAGACAACGGAAAAGAGGCATCGAAATGTACTCAGAAGTAATGACTAAAATGCAAATATTAGTTGATAAAATTAATTATGAAATTGGTTTGAGAAAAGAATGAAATAAAGTGACACATAACCAACCATGATAAAACTGTTCCGTAACATTCGTAAAAAACTATTAGCAGAAGGCAAAACTTCCAACTATCTTAAATACGCTATTGGTGAAATTATATTGGTGGTTATTGGCATTTTGATTGCATTACAAGTTAACAACTGGAACCAAGAAACCAAAGACTATAGATTAGGTGAAGATTATTTGTTAAGAATCCATCGCGATATAGTTCAGGACACCACTAAATTCAGAGGCATAATCACTTCTAATAATGTTTTGAGAGAAGATATTAAAAGCGCGCTTGATACTTTATACCAGGGTATTGACAATATAGAACAAGTTAAATATATAGGTGCTATCTATGATCAAGCCTTAGACCAAGTTTTTTCTCCAAATGATAATACCTATCGGGGTATGGTAAGTTCAGGAGCTTTGGGACTGATTCAAAATCTAGGGTTAAAAGAAGAAATTATCGATCTTTATAGTGAATACGATCAAAAAAAGGCAATATTATCTGGAATAGGTAAATGGATGATTACAGTTGCTACTGAAGAGACTATACAAACAGATTTTTTAAAATTTAATGATGGCGTTTCTGATATTTTTACGTCACCTGAAATGCTAAATGAAAATGATTTTTCCTTTTTAAATAATAAAGAAGATTCAAGATTTAAAATGTTTGTTAAAGCAATTGCTGCAACAGCTTTTTATCAGAGTGCTAGCAATACCTATTACCAAGAATTGATAAATAGCTGTTACATTGTTCTACAACATATTGATCAAGAATTAAAATAAAATAATCAACCATGATAAAACTCTTCCGTAACATTCGTAAAAAAATAGAAGCAGAAGGCAAAACCACGAACTACCTAAAATACGCTATTGGGGAAATTGTATTGGTGGTCATCGGGATTTTGATAGCGCTTCAAGTAAATAATTGGAATGAAGGAAGAAAGGACAAAAAGTTTGAATACGAGATTCTTTCACTTATCGACCAAAACCTTAAGCAAGACTCTATTTCATTGTCCTTTGAACTCTCAAACACAAAGCTGGCCATAAAGTTAACCGATCGTTTATTAGATCAAGTAACATTAAAAAATTATAACGACAGCTTAAATATATGGATGGGGAAGATTATTTGTTTTGAGCGTTTTAGATCTCAATCCAGCGCTTATGAAATGTTGAAGGCAAAAGGTCTGGAAAATATCTCGGATAAAACACTTCAAATGGCGCTAATATCCTATTATGATGAAAGCTTATATCGCATTTATCAAAGTTTAAATGACGTTGAATTATCATTTAACAACGATTGGACTCCATTAATAAAAAAAGAGTTTTCAGATTTTAAATGGACTATTTACTGTCAGCCGACAAATTCTAAAGAATTCTTTGAAAAGCCATCTACCATTACGCTATTTAAGTTATTCAATGATAACAGAAGTGGCTCAGTTAGAAATGGAGAAAAAGCACTCGAAAAAATTTCTGAGATTAGAAAACTAATCATAAAAGCTAATAAATCATGATAAATATCCGTCGTAACATCCATTATCAAAATAAAATTTTACGAAGTAAATACACATGTTTATTGAACATTTGGTTGAAATAGGCACTTTTTTTGCACCAAATTATAAATAAGAACATATGCTAAAATTATTTCGAAATATTAGGAAGCAATTACTCAATGAAGGCAAAACCACTAATTACCTTAAATATGCCATTGGCGAAATTGTGCTAGTAATAATTGGTATTTTAATTGCATTACAGATTAATAATTGGAATGAAAACAGAAAAAGCAAACAACAAATGCTTATAAATATCAGCTCTATTAAAGAAGATATTCAGACTGAAATTTTTGATTTTCAAAGAATTAAAAGTATTCTGAAACGTCAAAAAGAAGCAGGCAGAAACATCATTCCTATAATGGAATCAGAAAATAGAATCGTAAAAGATTCTCTTAAGTTTATATTAGATTTTCAGTCGTTAACAACAACTGCAAATATTCCTAAACGCACAAACACTTGGAACTTTCTAAATTCTACTGGAATAGTATCAGAATTTCCAGATTCAAAACTTCAAAAAATGCTTAAAGGATATTACACCAAATTTAATCAAGTTTCAGAAGGTTTATTGAAATCAGGAACACCAAGTCGCTTAGAACTTCGGAAATTAAAATATGAACTTTTTACAGATTCAGAACATAGAAAGTTTTTCCCGACGAAAACGCCTAAAGCTCCTAACAAAGATACTTACAATACTATTTTTAATGACAAGAGAGTTTTACCAATTTGCAGATATATTGACAGTAATGGAACTTATTTTGAGTCAGGAATTGCTACATTACAACGTAAAGGGGAAGAAATTCTTGACTATTTAAATAAAAATTATAAATAACTATATGATTAAATTTTTCCGTCATATACGCCAAAACTTAATTATGGAAAACAAAAGCTCCAAATACTTTAAATACGCCATTGGTGAGATTGTACTTGTGGTTATTGGGATTTTAATTGCTTTGCAAGTGAACAACTGGAATGAAACACGTTTAGAACAAAAAAGAATCAGGCAATATGCAAAATCATTGGTTCAAGACTTAAAAAATGATATTAAGATGCTTAAAGTGAGTCAATTTCAGGCTGAAAAAAAATTCATGTATATAGATAGTTTAAGACAATACGTTAATCTTACACCACTATCAAACTTATCCAACACCTTTTTATATGTTATCGCTCATGATATTATGTATCGTCCTTACCTTTGGAACCGCGCAACATTAAATGAATTAAAAAATTCAGGAGGGCTTCGCTATATTACCAATGATAGTTTGCAAAAAAAACTAGTGGCTTATGAAAGTTTTTCAAACCATTTAGATGAAGACTTTCAATTCGATAAGTCCAATGCTGAGAAAGGAGACGACATAATGGCATTGCTTCTAAATTTAAATTCAACTTTTATTTCTGAAATTATTGTTTGTGAAAATACCAATTTTAATAATCCTAACTTCAATATCTACGATACTGAAGAATATAGAACTTCAAAAGAAAACGACCTAAAACTTATGCGCTATGATGAAGACCTCATTCAACAATTTGTAAATACGTTTATATTAATACAAGATAACTATCGTACTCGTGCCTTTAAAGAAATGCCAGAAATAATTGAGGATGCACATGAACTCATAGCGCTTTTACAATTGGAATATGAGTTTTAATATTTAATTAAACTCGTTAAAAACATTTGAAAAAAACTTAAAAAAATACAAATCCACTAAATACTTTAAATGCACAATTGGTGAAATTTTAATGATTACCGGACTAAAGAGAAATGAAAAATTAATTTTTTGTAAAAAATTTGAGATAGAAATTGGTATCTTGTCTTTATGAACGGTTTTGACATTGTTATGGTTATTGCCATTATCCTTTTTGCAAGATTAGGTGTAAGGTTGGTTACTGGTTATATAAAAATGAAAAGAGATAATAATACGAAAGACGACACACAAGATTAGACTCGAGCTTCATAAAAATGAAACTAATTGTTGATTTCTTAGCCGAAATCTTATTAAGCTTAACCTTGTCGTGTGTTTTGGCACAAATTTTACTATAGTTTCAATCTTTCACTTTCCCAGAGAAGAGACTAGCCTTTGAATTAAAAGGATTCCCTGAAGATCGTCTTAATAATACCACCTGTCCACAATGCCATATAGCATCTTCAATGGGTCCGTTAATATTATTCCAAAAAGGAAATTCGCGTTCTCCAAAGATTAATTTAAACTGTGAGATATCCTCTGAAGTTCTCAAAATATCTGCAGCTGTTTTAATATTTATTAAGGTTTGTTTACGTTTTTCTTCAAATGCCATGTCGCCTTCTTCATTATTTCCACCATTAGGCTTTTTTAAAGTAGCATTTACAATAACTTTTGATAATCCGTAAATATGGTCTATCGTTTCTCCTGAAGTACGTGCCATATCATTAGGCCTAAGAACCAGATCTTCAGCTCTTAACCCTTCACTTGCCCAATAATATCTAAAACCTAATCCATCTAACATTCTTGCCGTAACAGCACCTGCGGAATACGATTCTGGATATTCTGGAATTTCATAATATGGTAATTCTTTTTCCATCATTTCTTGAGCATAAAAATTAGTAACAAAACATAGTATAATAATATGAATAAGGGTTTTCATAACTTAATCTTTTAAACGTGTTGTGCCTGAAATAGGATTAACCCCGTATTTATCATATAGATACATTAAGCTAGTCATAGTAGCTGCACCAAGTTCTAACTCTCGCTTATTTACAGCATCAAACGTATCATTACTTGCATGGTGATAATCGAAATAACGTTGTGAATCTGGGCGTAATCCTGCAAGTACATTATTCTCATTTTTTAAAGGACCAACATCTGCTCCACTGCCTCCTTTTTCAAAATAATGAATTAAATACGGTTTGAATAAGGGTTGCCAGCCTAATACTTGATTAAAAGCAGCATCACTACAATCAAATGAAAAACCACGTGGAGTAAAGCCTCCAGAGTCACTTTCTAAAGCAAATACATGGTTTTCTCCTTTTAACTTAGCTTCTTCAGCATATTTATTTCCTCCACGTAAACCATTTTCTTCATTCATAAACAAAACAACTCTAATACTACGTTTTGGTTTTATACCTAACTCTTTCAATAGTCTTAAGACTTCCATTGATTGCACAATACCAGCGCCATCATCATGCGAACCATCACCTAAATCCCAAGAATCTAAATGCCCACCAACAACCAAATATTCTTTTGGGAATTCGCTACCGGTAATTTCCCCAATGACATTATACGACTGGACATCTTTAAGTTGCTTACAATTTTGTTTAAAATAAAACTGTACGTTTTTATCAAGTTCTAACATCGTACTTAAAAGTTCTGCATCATTGGTGCTTATGGCCGCCGATGGAATTCGTTCAGTAACAGGAACATCATTATAGGACATCGCTCCAGTATGAGGCAAATCGTCTAATCTTAAATTCATTGAACGCACGATAACACCAACAGCACCATATTTTACGGCCTCAACAGCCCCTTGATATCGCTGATTTACACATCCACCATACGCCTGATGTGTCTGAATTAAATCGGCTTGCATGGGTCTGTTATAAAAAACAATTTTTCCTTCAATATGTTCTTTTCCTAAAGCTTCTAATTCTTCAAAATTATGAACCTCAACAACATTGGCTTTTATTCCTAATGATGGGGTAGCCACAGAACCTCCTAAAGCACAAATATTAACAGTAGTTGTTTTTCCTGGTTTCGTTTCTATAAAAGCATATTCTTTAGCTCCACGAACCCACTTAGGAACCATGACAGGCTGTAACCATACTTTATCTAGTCCTAATGCTTCAAGTTCTTCTTTGCCCCATTCAACAGCTCTTTCTGCGCCTAACGACCCTGACAACCTGCTTCCTATTTGATTTGATAAATAATTTAGCCAATCATAGCTTTTTCCATTGGTTAAAGACTGTTTATATATCTCTTTAATGACTTCTTCATCATTTTGCGAATAGGAAGTTATTGAAAATAAAATACAAAAAAATAAAAGGGCTGGTTTTAACCTGTTCATATACTAATTTTTAAGTTTTAAAGATAAACGATATAACATGTTAATTATGTGAAATAAATCTTAAATGATGAATTGTTCTGACTACTTCTCATTTTCTAGTTGTTTTTTATACAAATCTATATTGGCTTTAATATCATCATCAAGCTCTGGTTCCTTAATATCCTTATATTCTTTTAGCGCATCATACATGATTTTTGCTACCAAATAGCGCGCTGAATCTTTATCATCAGCCGGTATGTTATACCATGGCGCATGCGATTTAGACGTTCTGTTAATGGCGTCTTCATAACATTCTTGATACTTGTCCCAAAGTTTACGCTCTTTTAAATCACCTGGAGAAAATTTCCAGTTTTTTTCTTGTTTTTCCAATCGACGCAATAATCTGTTTTTCTGTTCTTCTTTTGAAAGATTTAAAAAGAATTTAAAAATAATGGTGCCATTTTCGGTAATATGTTTTTCAAAATTGTTTATTTGTTGAAAACGCACATCCCAAAACGCCTCATTAATATCATCTATAGAATTTACTGATGGTAAATTTTCACCTAAAATATAACCTGGATGTACTTTGGTTACAAGCACATTTTCATAATGTGTCCTGTTAAACACACCAAATTTACCACGTGCAGGAAGCGCAATGTAATGTCTCCATAAATAATCATGATTCAATTCCAATTCAGTAGGTACTTTAAAACTATGTACTATAATCCCACGCGAATTAAATTCTTTAAATACTTCGCGAATTAAACTGTCCTTACCTGAAGTATCCATACCTTGAAGACAAACTAAAACAGCATATTTACCATGTGCATACATAGTGTCTTGTAACTTGCTTAATTTTTTGCTAACTTTTTTTAGCTTATCATCGGCATCCTCAATGACTAATTTTGTTTGACTATTTTTAAGTGAGATTTTTGAAGTTACTTTAAACTCGTTAGGCGAAATATTTTTCATAAATATCTAGAATTATCAAAATTTTGATAAATATACTAAAACATTAAATTCTTCAATAAGCTTATCTATCTCTAAAAAATTAGTAAATTCGATTAACCAACCCATGAACCAAATCTAATTACCATGAAAAAAATCTTTTTATTTTCATTGATTTTTGTTGTTTTTTCAGAAATTCAAGCACAAAACACACCATGTATGTCTGCCGATTCATTTCTGATATATGCCTATTCAAATGTAAAAGATGCCTACGAGGCGAATAATATTCAACATTTAAAATATTATTCAGACAAATCATTGAAATCTTTTGAAAAAGCGAAAGGAAGTTTAAAAAAATGTGGTTGTGATCCTGCTTTTGAATTAGCTTATAATGCAAAAGAACTTATGGCAAAAGTTAAAGCAACAAACACATTTGAAGATGGTCGCTTTTATGTAAAAAGAGCTAAAGAAATAACCCAAAATTGCATTACCGAATTAAACAAATGTACCATTCCTTCATTCAAAGAATTAGAGGAACCTGTGATTGCCGAAGAAAAAAGTGATGATGATGATTTAAAGACCTTACTTAAGGAACAAGAAAAATTAGAACAGCAACAATTAGCTCTTAAAATTAAAGAACAGGAACTATTAAAAAAGCTTGATACTCAAAAAAATAAAGAAAATCTATTACAAAAGGAAACGCTTATAAAGGACTTTAAAGCCGTGCTTAGATTAAACATCACAACGTGCAATAAGGTTTTAAAAACATATAACTGCACTTCAAAATTGACTGATTATGATAAAAATAACACCACTTTAGTTTATGAATCTATTGATGATATTAAAACCTATTACCTTAATATAACTAAAAAAATGAACGCCGACTATTTAGAAAAACTTAATCAATGCCATGTAAATTAGGCCAAATACTCATTTAATGTCTATAATTTTGACGCGAATAGTTTAACATCGTTTTCAGTGACTTCCTTATCACCTAGAATGATTAACCGTTCTATAACATTTCTAAGTTCTCTAATATTTCCAGTCCAATCATAATCTTTTAATAATTTAATGGCTTTATCTGTAAAAATCTTTTTTGATGTTCCGTGTTCACTCGCAATTTTTTCTGTAAAATGATTTATAAGAAGCGGAATATCTTCTCTTCTCTCATTTAATGATGGTACTTGTATTAAAATAACAGCCAGACGATGATATAAATCCTCTCTAAAGTTTCCGTTTTCAATTTCCTTCTTCAAATCCTTATTAGTAGCAGCAACAACTCTAACATCTACCTTAATATCTTTATCGCTCCCAACACGTTGAATTCTATTTTCCTGAAGCGCACGTAATACTTTTGCTTGAGCTGATAAACTCATATCCCCTATTTCATCTAAAAAAATAGTGCCTTTATTAGCCGCTTCAAATTTTCCTGCCCTATCTTTTACTGCGCTCGTAAAAGCGCCTTTAACATGACCAAACAATTCGCTTTCAATAAGTTCGCTTGGTATTGCTGCACAATTAACCTCGATCATAGGTCCCGAAGAACGCTCACTTTTTTGATGCAACCAGTGGGCCACAAGTTCTTTTCCTGTTCCATTCGACCCGGTAATCAACACACGGGCATCTGTTTGTGCGACTTTTTCAATAATGTCTTTAATATGTGAGATGGCTTTACTCTCGCCTATCATTTCAAAGTTTTTGCTAACTTTCTTTTTTAATAATTTATTCTCAACAACAAGCTCCTTTTTATCTAAAGCATTTCTAACAGTATTAAGAAGTCTATTTAAATCTGGTGGTTTTGAAATGTAATCAAAAGCTCCCATTCTCATAGTATTTACAGCTGTATCTAGGTCGCCATGACCAGAGATCATTACAATAGGAATTTCTGGTTTAATTTTTTTTACGGCTTCTAAAACTTCAACACCATCCATTTTAGGCATTTTAATATCGCAAAGCACTAAATCAAAATCATCTTTTTTAATTTTCTCAACCCCTTCTAATCCATCTTCTGCTTCTTCAACTTGATAGGTGTCGTTTTCTTCTGAAAGAATTTTAACTAGCACGCGTCTGATAGCAGCTTCATCTTCTATTATTAAAATTTTTGGCATATTGTTTAACTTTTGTTTTGAAATAAGTGAACATCCCTTTGAGGAAATGGTATGGTTATATTATTTTCTCTAAATAATCTATCGATCTCAAAGCGAATATCACTTTTGGGGTTATTAGCATTAAAACTATCTTCTAAAGTAAAAATCACTTTAAAATTAAGGGAACTATCTCCAAACTCTGTAAACTGAACTAAAGTGTCTGAATGGTCTATAACATCGGGCTGGGAATTTGCAGCCTGTATTAATAACTTCTTTACTAATTGTACGTCACTGCCATAAGCAACACCAACCTCTACATTTTCTCTGGTTGTAAATCCGTTTTGTGTCCAGTTATAAAGGCTGTTTTCTAAATATAAATGATTGGGAATTATCAAAACCTTATTACCAATGGTTACTGCTCTTGTTGTTCTTAATTTAATTTCTTCAACTCTTCCTATTTTTCCATCAATTTCAATAATATCACCTACGTGAACGGTTTGGTCAATAAGAATAAAAACACCCGAAATAATATCTTGAAACAAGGTTTGAAGCGCAAGACCAATTCCTATTAATAATGCTGCAGATGCCGTTAAAACTGTTGTAACATTAACACCAATACTATCTAATGTAACCAAAAAAATAATTAAATAAATAAGCCATCTAAAATAACCAAATACGACTTTAAATTTGGCTTTATCATCAACAGGCAGTCTTCTTGTAATTAACTTTAATATGAGCCTGAGTATTATCGTTGTTACAAAAATGACTGTAATAATAATTAAGACATCTTTGACTGAAATACTAATATCTTTTCCAAAATCTATATATTGGTTTAAAAAAGATGTAATATTTTCCCAAATGGAACTTTTCTCTACCGCCTTTTCTATTTTCTCTAATTCCTGATTCATTTTAATATTTTATCCACTTAATCAATTCTTTGTAACTAGGTTTTTTTCCATACATTAAAATGCCGACTCTATAAATTTTTGCAGCAAACCACACGGTTAATATAAATGTGCCAATTAATAACAATAATGAAACCAACTGCTGCCATATTGGAACGCCAAACGGTATTCTCATAAGCATAACTACTGGTGATGTAAATGGAATAAACGAGAACACTGTTGAAACAGAACCATGAGGATCTTCTATTACTGTAAAAAACCCAATGTAAACTGCTAAGATAAGAGGCATTAAAATTGGCAACATAAATTGCTGTGTATCAGTCTCATTATCAACAGCAGCACCAATGGCAGCATATAACGAACTGTATAACAAATACCCACCAATAAAGAATAAAATAAAGGCTATAATTAAATTAGCTATCGGTAGATTATAAAATGCATTTATTAAATCTTGAATTTGCATATTTACATCTGGATTTTCCATCGCCTGCTGCAGTGCTTGTTGTTGATTCCCTGTTTGCATTTGCGCCATATCGATACCAAAAATTGCAGAAACGACAAACATTAATACACCACCTATAATAATCCATATTACAAACTGTGTGATGCCCGCTAAGGAAGTTCCAATAATTTTACCTAACATTAATTGCATAGGCCTAACGGATGAAATAATTACTTCTATAATTCTACTGGTCTTTTCTTCAATAACACTGCGCATAATCATATTACCATAAATGATAATAAACATAAATAACAAATAACCCGCAGCGCCTCCAAAAGCTAGTTTAATAATACTATCTATTTTAGATGTTTTCTCACCATCAAAACTTTCTTGCGCAATAGTGATGTTCGTTTTTATTGCTTTAATCATTTCAAGATCAACACCTTGATCAAGTAGTTTTAAATTTTCTATTTTCTTTTCAATTTTAGATTCTAAACTTGAAATTACTGTTAACGAAGGAGATTCTTTAGAATAAAACTTAATATGATTTGAGATTGAATCAAGATTCGTTGTATTTTGAACATGCAATAAACCATAAGCTTCGGTTTGCTTAACCAACTCTTTAGCCTCATTCAAAGACATGTTTTCAAAAACATTATACGTTGTATTATCTTCACTTTTAAAAGTATCTTGAACTAAACCTGTTTCATCTAAAATATCAATAACTCTTTGTTTATCATTATTAAGTTGAGATAAATAGGCAACAAGCGCTATAAGTCCAATCATAATCATCGGACTCAAAATAGTCATAACAATAAATGACTTGTTTTTAACCTTTGTTAAATATTCGCGCTTTATAATAAGTGGTAAATGATTCATAATTAATTATTCTTTACTGTTTGAATAAAAATGTCGTTAACACTAGGTATCAATTCAACAAAATGTGAAACTTCTCCTTGATGGCATAAAAAATTCAATAAATCATTAGACTTTTCACCTTCAGAAAGCTTAATATTAAGTTTTAATTCATCACCTATTGTTTTAAAATTAGCTCGCGAAACATGAAATTTATCTGAGAGTTCTTGTTGTAAACTTTGTTTATTATTTGATAAAATTCCAACTTCAAAAGTATTGGTTTTATATTGCCTTTTAATATCAATTAGTTTCCCATCAAGTATTTTATTTGATTTGTCAATTAAGGCAATATCATCACAAAGTTCTTCAACCGATTCCATTCGATGCGTTGAAAAAATAACCGTAGAACCATCTTCTCTCAATTTTAAAATTTCATCTTTTATTAAATTAGCATTTATAGGGTCAAAGCCAGAAAAAGGTTCGTCAAAAATTAAAAGTTTTGGCTGGTGCAAAACTGTTACAACAAATTGGATTTTTTGAGCCATTCCTTTTGATAGCTCCTGAATTTTTTTGTTCCACCAGTCACCTATTTCAAGTCTATCAAACCAATATTTTAGTCGTGTTTTTGCTTCTTTATGACTTAAGCCTTTTAATTGGGCTAGATAAAGCGCCTGTTCACCCACTTTCATAGACTTATAAAGTCCGCGTTCTTCCGGTAAATAGCCTATATCTTTTATGTGCGTAGAATTCAAGGGTTCTCCATCTAAAATAACCTTGCCAGCGTCTGGCATGGTAATTTGATTTACAACTCTAATAAGCGTTGTTTTACCGGCACCATTTGGACCTAACAGACCGTAAATACTACCTTTTGGAACGGAAATAGAAACTTTATTGAGAGCGGTAAATGAACCGAAATTCTTAGAGACTTCTTGTACTTCTAATATGCTATTCATTCTCGTTATTAATTGTAAGTTTTGTAAATATATTAAATGTATACTATTAACATTTATAATAAAATGATAAAGTTTTTAAACGGGTTAAAAAACAAAACCCACCCTTAAAAAAATTAAGGATGGGAAAAAAATTGCTATGAAAAAGAAAATATCACTAAAAATTAGTGATGTTCAAATATAATGTTTTTTATTAAATAATTAATAAAATTATAAGATAACTTTTATTCAA
The DNA here is from genome assembly GCF_057126245.1 of Yeosuana sp. Lineage (NCBI taxonomy): Bacteria > Pseudomonadati > Bacteroidota > Flavobacteriia > Flavobacteriales > Flavobacteriaceae > Yeosuana > Yeosuana sp. The sequence goes on from NZ_DBNGMQ010000077.1 coordinate 88,157, forward strand.
ATAGAGATTAAAACAGTTTGAATTAGGAAAACATATCTTTTACTTTTTCAAAAAAAGATTTATCTGTACTCTCTGGCTTAGGCGTAAAATGCTCATCTTCTTTCATAGTTTCAAAAAATTCTCTTTGCTGTTTACTTAATGTTTTTGGTGTCCATACATTTACATGAACTAACAAATCACCTTTACCATAACCATTAATACTTGGAATACCTTTACCTCTTAATCTTAAAATTTTTCCAGATTGAACGCCCGATTCAATTTTAATACGAACCTTACCGGTAACTGTATCAATTTCTTTTGATGTCCCTAAAATGGCATCTGGTAAACTTACATATAAATCATAATGTAAATTATCGCCTTCACGCTGTAAAGTTTCATGCGCTTCTTCTTCAATAGCAACTAAAAGATCTCCAGAAATACCATTTCCTGGTGCTTCATTTCCCTTACCTGCAACTTTTAATTGCATACCATCAACCACACCAGCCGGTATTTTAATTGAAACTGTTTCTTCAGCAACTTTCAATCCTTGATTATCAGCATCAGAAGGTTTTTTATCGATTGATTGTCCTGCTCCACCGCACACATTACAAGGCGATGCTGTTTGCATTCTACCTAATATGGTATTGGTAATTCTTGTTACTTGACCACTACCATGACATGTAGAACATGTTTTATAAGTAGTGCCTGGAGCCTGAACTTTACGCCTAACTTTTATTTTTTTATCAACCCCATTGGCAATTTCTTCAAGAGTCAATTTCACTCTTATACGTAAATTACTTCCTTTAACACGTCGTTGACCACCACCACCGCCAAAACCTGAGAAACCTCCCCCACCGCCAAAAGCACCGCCGAAAATATCACCAAACTGACTAAAGATGTCATCCATATTCATGCCGCCACCGTTAAAACCACCACCACCTTCAAAGGCTTGATGTCCATATTGGTCATAACGTGCTTTTTTATCAGCATTACTTAATACCTCATAGGCTTCAGCTGCTTCTTTAAATTTAGCTTCAGCTTCTTTATCATCTGGATTTTTATCTGGATGATATTTAATTGCCATCTTTCGATAAGCCTTCTTTATATCGCTTGAAGAAGCTCCTTTACTGATTCCTAAAATTTCGTAATAGTCTCTTTTTGCCATGTAAATATATTATTGTCCGATAATAACCTTAGGGAAACGAATTACTTTATCACCTAAAGCATATCCTTTTTCAATAACGTCTATAATTTTTCCTTTTAAATCTTCTGAAGGAGCAGGTATTTGGGTAATTGCTTCATGATTATCTGCATTAAAAGCATCACCATTAGACACCTCAATAGAAGACAAGCCCTTTTGCTCCAGAGTTGATTTAAGTTTATTACTAATTAACTCAACGCCTTTTAAAAGGTCTTTTTCTTTAGTTTTCGAAATTTCATTATAAGCTCTGTCAAAATCATCTAAAACTGGAAGTAATGCTTTTATTACATCTTCATTCGCCGTTTTAAAAAGTTCTATACGCTCTTTTGAGGTACGTCTTTTGTAATTTTCAAACTCAGCAAATAACCTTAAGAATTTATCTTTTTCTAGTTTTATTTCTTCTTGCAATTTTTCTTCAACAGATAGTTCTTGTTGCTCTTGGTTTTCTATGGTTTCCGTTTGATTTTGAACATCTTCAACTTGTTCTTTATCAATTTGGTCATTTTTATCTTTCTTACTCATTGTAAAACTCTAATTTATACAAATACAAAAGTTAGTTGGCAAAAGTACTGCCATTATTATAAAAATGTCAAAATGTCATCAATTTTTTTTTAAAAATTTTCAGACATATATTTTATTTCAAAACAAACTTAATATCGCTTCAAACTTTTATTACAAAAGGTATAGATCTTTTACAAGGAACTTTATCTATTTAAAAGTTATCAGAATATATATTTAAAGAAGAAATGTGTTGAGAGATATTAATCAATCTATCAGGCAGATTGAACGACAAGTAGCGTAGGCATTAAACTATTGGGATTAGCAACTTTTATTGCATGACAACATTGCTGTATTTTGCATTAACAACAATAGTCTTTTGACTACTCAAATCTCCAGCAGAAAAAGTTGAAACGTTGTTTTTTTCAACCTTTTCAGGATGCGAAAACCTTGATCTATTGCCAGTATACTGTAAATTATAATTGACATGTGGAAGTTCTATAATGGCATCGCTGTTTTCAATTGTAATATTTAAATTATTAAAAGAATCATCAATTTTCGATATGGTTAAAGTACCTATACTCCCATTTATAATAGCACTATTAATTAAATTACCAATTGAAATATCAGAAGATTTTGAGTTTAACATTAGTCGCTTAACATTATTTATTTCTGCTTTTTTCACATATTTTAAATCTAGCGACCCTAAATTCCAATTTGTCACATTTAAAGTTGAGTAGGAAGCATTAATGGAAGATGTACTTCCATTAATGCTGCTAGCTAGTAGTTTAGAGTAATATAGTTCTGCGTTAATATTATTAATAACAGATGTCAACTTAAGTTCACCATGCTTAACATTAAGTTTTAACTTAGAATCTTTAGGCATTTTTATGATGATTGTTTTCTTAGCTTTTGAATCGCTTTTACCATGAATTAATTTTCCAATTTTAACACGTCTTTCTTCAGATAATTTGGAACGCTCTTTTGCGCGTTCTTCCCTTACTTTTAAACGCTCTTCTAATTCTTTTTTCTTCTCGTCCTCTCGGTTTTCCTTTTGATCTTCAATTCTTGCTACGTAAGCTTCTATTCTCCCTTCATTGTGTTTGATTTTTTCTGCAAGACGTTCTCCATATGCTTCCATTTTTTTTGCATAGTCTTTTCCATACTTCTCTTCAAATTCTTTTCCGAATTTTTCCCCCCATGCTTCCATTTTTTTTGCATAGTCTTTTCCAAAAGTGGATTCAAATTTTTTAGTATATTCTTCCAAATACTTTTCTCCATCCTTTTTATAAGCACCATAATCAAAATAGAAGTTTTTAGTTCCTTCTGGCAATTCTGGTAATTCTGGCATATTTGGCATTTCTGGCATCTCTGGCATTTCCGACATAACAAAATTGAAGTTCATCTCTGGCATTTCTGCTAATTCGTACTTAAGCTCTCCTAAAACAACTTCAACAATATGATCATTTCCATCACTATGAACTACATCCCATGAGTTTGTTGCATTCGCTTTACTTGAAATAGACACTAAATTAGAAGACCCATTAACGTTAACATCCCAATTTTTAAGGGTAGCTTGTAACTCTTCTTTTGAAAGTTCGTCACTTTCAATATAAGCTTCTATAGACACCTCATTTTTATTCCATGTATCAAATACAATATCACAATTACTTGTATTTAAATCGATTGTTACATCTTTATCTACTTTAATTTTCTGTGATACTTTGGTTAATTTTTGTTGACCCGACATATTTCCGACCATAAAAACAAAAACCACTAATAGTTTTAGTTTTAATATAATTGACTGTTTCATTTTTTTGATTTTTTAGATTGATTGTGATGCTTCCTCTTGAATTTCTGAAGCACTAAATTCCTTTAATTGTTCTCTTAATCTGTATAAAAGATTTAATCGATATTTTAAATTATCAATTAAAGCATTTACGGTGAGCTCGCTCGGCCCATTTTCTGTTAACTCTAAAGACAAGCGATTGTATTCATCATTTAATTCGTCAAGTTGTTCTAAATACCCATCGACTAAATCCTTATTGTCTGGACTATATTCCATTTTCGACAACTCCAGATTGATACTAGCTAAATAATAGTCTTCAACTTTCTTTAAGCCAGGAGACACGTCTCCTAATGATTTTGTTTGAACCGTATCTAAATTAGCGACCTCAGTATTTGACGATGCTTTATCATCACCATTAAGCGGTTTAAAATATTTAAAAGCACCAAAACTGAAACTTAATAACAAAACAATACTTGCAGCTATTTGCAACCAATTAAAATTTCTTTTCTTTTCAACAGACATTGCTTCATCTAACTTTTTTAGAAACCTTTTTTGATGATTTGAAGGCATCTTTTCTTGAGTCAATCTTTGCTCATTTTTTAATAACTCTCTAATATCTTGTGCCATCTTTCTTAAGTGTTAACAGTTCTTGTAATTTTACTTTACCTCTAGATAATTGCGTTCGTGATGCTACTTCTGTGATATTTAAAATTTCTGAAATCTCTTGATGGTCATAACCTTCAATTAAATACAACATTAAAACATATTGGTACTTATCAGGCAATTCTTCAATAGCCTTTTTCACATCATCAATTGTAATAGCATCCTCTACTAACCATTTGTCATCATGCGCGGTATCAACAACTTTGAGGTGCACCTCTTCCAAATCAACTAACCGTTGTTTTTCAGATTTTAAGAAATCAATACTTTTATTAACGACAATACGTTTTAACCAAGCTCCAAAAGTAACCTCTGCTTTGTATTGATGTAGTTTAGTAAACGCTTTAATAAAAGCTTCTTGTACTACATCTTCAGCATCATGAGCATCTTTCAAAAACCTTTTAGCAACAATATACATCCCGTCGCAGTACTGGTTGTATAACTGCAATTGTGCTTTTCTGTTGTTTTGTTTACATTGTTCAATAATGTCAACTTGAAACATGCTTATACTCTTTTTGGTCTTAGTTAGTTCTTTTTAAAAGACGATAGAAAAATAGGAGTGTTGCAAAATTTGATATTTTTTTTCTGAATTCATACAAATTTTTATAATTATACGTTAAGTATTTTTCATATATATCATTTTAATATACCTTTAGCGTTTAAATTTTTAATTATCTATGAATACGTTTTTAAAACGAACCCTTATTATTTTAACAGTAATCGCATTAGGTCTTTTTTTATACTCCTATTTTGTTGAAAATATTTTTACCTCTCGTCTCAGTCCGAAAGACAGTGTTGAGTTTAAGTTAAATGATTTAAAAGTGAAAGTTACTTATAACCGCCCATCTAAAAAAGGACGTGAGATTTTTGGAGCTTTAGTACCTTATAATAAAGTCTGGCGTACTGGTGCTAACGAGGCTACTACATTTACAACTAATCAACCTTTGTTTATTAGAGGTTTTACGATTCCTGCAGGAGAATATACGATTTGGACTGTGCCAAGAGATAGTGTTTGGCAAGTGATGTTTAATACAAAAAAATATCCCTGGGGTGTAGATGAAGAAATGAAACCTATGTGGGACCCTAATTATGATTTGTTAGAAATTGATGTTCCCGTTGAGAAATTAGATACGGTAGTAGAAGAATTTACCATTGGTTTTGATAACAGTACCGACAAATTAAAACTCACCATGGCGTGGGACCAAACTAAAATAGCAGTTCCTTTAGAAACCTCGAAAACAACGAAATAAAAAAACGCTTTTTAAGACAATATAAAGGGAATACTTAGTTTTTTTTTAAGCTTATCAAATTACTTTTGTACAACACAAAAAAACTAAATTCATGTGGAAAAAATTGTTTCCAGAAAGATTTTCGTTGCTTAAAGCTTATATTTTAATCTTTTTAATTTTTTCATTTTTTGTTAGAATTATCTTCTTCGTCTGGAGTATCTCTGAAACCGATACGTCTATCTTTAATTTAATTTTTACATTTTTAATTGGTTTTATCTTTGATGTGGGAACCGTTTCCTTTTTTGTATTACCATATGCGATATATCTTCTAACTGTTCCAAAAAAAATTAATGGCTCGCTATTAGATAAGGCTATTACTTACTTTGCTTACTCATTAGGAATCATAATATTTTTATTTTCGTTCTTTGCTGAAATTACATTTTGGGAAGAATTTAAAAGACGATTTAATTTTATTGCGGTAGAATATTTAATTTATACTAATGAAGTTATAAAAAATATTAATGAATCATATCCTATTCCGTTACTCTTCGTTGCCATATTTATAGCATACCTGATTCTTCTTTTTTTCACTATTAAAAAAGGAGCCTTTAAAAAAACGTTTCAAAGCAACAGCACCTTTAAAGAGAAGCTTATTCCAACCTTGATTTTTGGTATTATTGTTTGTGTTTTCTCAGCCTTTGTTCTTAACAAAGATTCAGAACAATTTAATAACAGATATAATAATGAACTTTCTAAAACTGGTATTTATTCCTTCTTTTCAGCCTTCAGAAATAATGAATTACCTTATTTGAAATTTTACAAATCTCTTGATGATGATGTGGCTTTTGATACGCTAAAAGAACATTTGGCGCATGACGACGCAGAATTTATTTCACCTAATAAACATGACATATTAAGAACTATTAAAAATGCAGATTCAATAAATATACCTAGAAAACCGAATGTCATATTTATTTGTGTTGAAAGTTTAAGTGGTAAATTTTTGAATTCTTTAGGAAGTGATTTAAACATTACACCACATTTAGATTCATTAGCAAATAATGGATTATTTTTTAACAACCTCTTTGCCACAGGAACACGGACTATAAGAGGTATGGAAGCTATTACACTTTCGATTCCGCCAACGCCTGGAAGAAGTATTGTAAAGAGAACTGGTAATCACGATTTATTTACGGTTGGTGAAGTTTTTAAACAACAGGGCTACGAAAGAAATTTCTTTTATGGCGGTGATGGATATTTTGATAATATGAATACCTACTTTGGAGGTAATGGTTTTAATATTGTTGATAGAGGCCGTGGTTTTTTATTAGACAATACTATTAAAACTAAACGAACTAATATTGAAGATAGTGAAGTTGTTTTTGAAAATGCTTGGGGTGTTTGTGATGAAGATCTATATAAAAAAGTGATAAAAGACGCGGATAAAGCGTATGAAGACGGAAAACTCTTTTTTGATTTTATCATGACCACATCCAATCATAGACCTTACACGTATCCTGAAAACAGAATAGACATTCCATCTGGAACCGGACGATATGGCGCTGTAAAATATACCGATTATGCCATTGGTCAATTTATTAAAAATGCTAAAACAAAACCATGGTTTGAAAATACCATTTTTGTTATTATGGCAGATCATTGCGCCAGTAGCTCAGGACGTTGGGAACTCGATGTTCAAAATTATCGTATTCCTTGTATTATTTACAACTCTCAAATTATTGCACCTCAAAAAGTTGATAAACTGTGCTCTCAAATTGACTTATTCCCAACTATTTTCGGATTACTTCATTGGGATTATACCAGTAATTTTTTTGGTGAAGACGTTTTAAAAATGTCGCCTGACGATGAACGGGCTTTTATAGGTAACTATAGAAAATTAGGGCTTTTAAAAGGTGAAAACATAATGGTACTGAATGAACAAAATCAATCAAGTTTTTATAAATGGAATACAACTGATAACAGCTTAACCGAAATACCAACTGACGATTCATTTTTAAATGAAACGATTTCATATTACCAAGTAGCCGATAATTTATATAGAAATAACGGCCTTAAAATAAAATAAACCATTTGATACATATACACTTTATTATAAACCCAATTGCTGGATCTGGCAATCATAATATTAATCAAGAGTTCCTAGAATCCTTTTTTGATAAAGCCTTTTACAATGTAACGGTTAAGTTTTCTGTATATAAAAATCATACAACTCAGTTAACGCTTGAATCTGTTGCTCAAAATCCAGATATTATTGTTGCTTGCGGTGGGGATGGGACCATTAACGAAGTTGCATCTTGCATAATCGATAAACCTATTTTGCTTGGAATTATCCCATTGGGTTCGGGAAATGGCTTGGCCTCGAACCTTAAAATACCAAAAAAAATAAATAAGGCTATTGCTATAATTAAAAGTCAACAAACTAAAACAATAGACGTTGGTCGTTTAAATAATAAATATTTTTTCAGTAATACAGGTGTTGGGTTTGATGCCTATGTTATTAAAAATTATGAAGAATCGAATAGCAGAAAACTTTTAAGCTACATAAAAGCATTTTTTAAAGCTTTAAAAAGCATCAATAATACACGCGAAATTGAAGTGAATGTTAACCAAGAAGCGTTTCGTTTAAAACCTTTTATGATTTTTATTTCTAATTCTAATGAGTTGGGTTATAAAGTTAGTCTTACACCTAAAGCGTCTTTAGAAGATGGGCTATTAGATATCCTAATAGTCTCTAAGTTAAATGCTTTTAAAATAGTCTTATTTAGTTTTTTAATGGTTTTTAAAAAGCATCATCTGATAAAAGAAGTAAAAAGATTTCAAACAAAAAACATGTCTCTTAGCAGAGGAGGTATCAATCATTTTAAAATGCAAATTGATGGCGAATATCATTTACTTGAAACAAATACTATAACTATATCAATATCAGTAAAGGCATTAACTGTAATTGCATAACCCGATATAGAAACAGGTAATATATTTTAGTTAAACTTACTTACTAGAAACTTTCCTAGTTTATAAAAAACGAAACCTGATAAAGCACCAAATGTTAAACCACAAACAATATCCAACGGGTAATGAACTCCAACATATATTCTACTATAGGCGACTACAGCACTCCAAAATAGCAAAATAAAAATTAAATTTTTATAAAATGGCCTTAACAATAAACCGGCGAAAACAGCCGCAGCCATAGAATTAGAAGAATGCCCAGAGAAAAAACCATATTTACCACAACGCACTGCAATAAAACGCATTTGATCAGTTAGACTCTCTTCGCCACATGGCCGTGGTCTTTCAAAACCACGTTTAAAAATATTCGTTATTTGATCTGTAAATGTTATCATTAAAACGATAACAACCACAAAAATTAAAAGTGATTTTAAACCATATTTCTTGTAAATAAGAAATAATAAGAAAGCATACAAGGGAATAAATGTAAACTTATAGGTAATAATAAGCCATAAATTATCCCAAGCAGAAGATCCTAAATTATTTAAATATAAAAAAAGTGTGGTATCGTATTCTAAAAGTTGTTCAATCATTACTCTTCGTATAAAGAAACTTCTCTATCATAAAACTCGGTAGCTAATTTTATAGCATTTTCTGTTTCTGACGCTAATTCGTTTTCATCATCTTGATCAAAATCTTCAAACCATTCTACCTCATCATTTTCAAGGTTAATAATAAATCGAGGAAATTCTGTATGAATTACAAAAATAGCGTTAGGATAATCGGTATTATCGCCTAATATAAATTTTGGAAGCTCCATGATGTTTTTTGTTTTTTTAACTGTTCGACAAAATTAGCTTTTTGGTTAGATAATTAAATCTAAAATACAATAAAATTGCTGCCGAGGTTAATCCTGCTAGCAGTCCTAACCAAATACCGAAACTTCCGTAGGCATCTTCTTTACCTAAAAACCAACTCACCGGAAATCCAATCACCCAATATGCCACGAAGGTTATTAGCGTTGGGATTTTAACATCTTGAAGCCCTCTTAATGCTCCTAAAACAATCACCTGAATACTATCACTTATTTGAAAAATAGCCGCGGCTATTAGAAGTTTAGAGGCAATTCCAAGAACCTCGATATTATCTAATAAATTTTTAGCATCATCAAAATCAACATAAATTTTAGGTAATAAATTATGAAAGCTAAAAAATAAGACGGCAAACACAAAAGCTAAAAGAATGCCAAAAAGGAATATTGAGAAAGCGATACGACGCAATTCATAATAATTTTGCAATCCTTTTTGATTTCCAACTCTAATCATTGCTGCAACACTTAATCCCATAGCGACCATAAAGGTCATAGAAGATAAATTTAAAGCTATTTGATTAGCTGCTTGAGGATTTTTACCTAGAGTGCCACTTAACCAAATAGCCGCTGTAAAAATAGCCACTTCAAAAAACATTTGCATGGCACTTGGTGCACCCAAGTTTATGATTTTTTTAAGCATTAACATATCTAAAACAAAAAACTTAATATTGGTTACAAAAGCTTTAGACTTTTCTTTTCCTTTAAGTAAATACCACAGGTGGGCGACCATTATAAATCGTGAAGCTAAGGTTCCATATGCAGCCCCAACAATACCTAATTCTGGGAAACCGAATTTTCCAAAAATCAACAGATAGTTTAAAACGATATTCACAATATTCCCTAAAAGGGTTGCATACATGGGATATCTTGTCATAGATAGCCCATCACTAAATTGTTTAAAAGCCTGAAAAACAATGAGAGGAATTAGAGAGAATGCTACTAAATTTAAATATGGTATCGCCAAAGTCACCACTTCAACCGGTTGTTTCATAAAGAACATCAGTGGCTTTAGATAAAATACCATTAAAAACATAGTGATTCCTAAAACAGTGCATAAAAATAAACCATGTTTAAAAGAAGACTTACCTTTTATGAAATTCTGTTCGGCATCAGCTTCTGCAATTAAAGGGGTAATGGCTGTTGAAAAACCAATCCCTAATGACATCGCAATAAACATAAAGCTATTACCTAAAGAAACGGCTGCTAATTCTGCAGTACCTAATTGACCAACCATTATATTATCAACAAAACTAACAAAAGAATGCCCTAGCATTCCTAACATCACAGGAGCTGCTAGTTGCCAATTATATTTAAATTCTTTTGTGTAATTTTTTAAAAACATTTTGCAAATGTAACCCTTAGGCGTTGCTTTTGCCTATTTTCTTAATGTAGAATTAACAATATTTAAAATTTAGTTAATAATTTGGCACAACCTAATAATCAACAATGTTTTATTTTAAGGGAATTACTAAATTATAAACTCAAGGTTTCAATTGAAAATAAGAGAAACAAAATTTCCTGCTTTGCATTCCTATTAAATTAGAAAATGCCCTACTTGTTTTTTTGCGTCATTAAACTCAAGAATGATATCTTCAACAATCTCAGAAACCGGTTTTATATCATGAATCAAGCCTGAAATTTGACCTATTTCCAATTCGCCATCTTCTAAATCACCTTCAAACATCCCTCGTTTAGCTCTTCCTCTTCCAAGTAAGGTTTTCAATGCTTCAAAAGTTGGTGATGTTTTATATAATTCTTGAACATCATTGTAAAATTTATTTTTTATCACGCGCACCGGCGCTAATTCTTTTAAGGTTAACTGCGTGTCTCCTTCTTTTGAATCGACCACTAATTTCTTAAATGCTTGATGGGCAGATGATTCTTCACTTGCTACAAAACGACTGCCTATTTGAACAGCATCAGCTCCTAAAACCATAGCCGCCAACATCCCTCTGCCAGTTGCAATGCCACCAGCAGCAATTAAGGGAATATGAATTTGTTCTTTGACCATAGGAATTAAGGTGAAAGTAGTTGTTTCATCTCTACCATTATGTCCGCCAGCCTCAAATCCTTCAGCCACTATAGCATCCACACCAGCTTCCTGCGCTTTTAATGCGAACTTTACGCTACTTACTACATGAACCACCGTAATACCTCGTTCTTTTAACCAAGTAGTCCATGTTTTTGGGTTTCCTGCAGAAGTAAACACTATTTCAACCTTTTCTTCAACAATAATATCCATGATTTCCTGGATATTAGGATATAACATGGGAACATTGACGCCAAAGGGATGGCTAGTAGCCTTTTTACATTTCTGAATATGTTCGCGCAATACTTCTGGATACATGGATCCTGCTCCTATTAAACCTAAAATACCTGCATTACTCGCCGCCGATGCCAATTTCCAACCACTATTCCAAACCATACCAGCCTGTATTATAGGATATTTTATTTTGAATAATTCTGTAACTCTATTAGGCATGTTTAGTTCTTTACAATTTTGAATGTTTGTGAAAAAGTTTGAGACTCTATTTTTAACATATACAATCCGCTACTTAAAAAAGAAAGGTTCAATTGACTTTTATTTTTATCTAAATCTATTTCTAGAACCTTTTTCCCAAGAATATTATAAAATATACCTTTTGATTCATTATCATTTGAAGGTACTGCTATGTTTAAAATATTTGAAATCGGATTTGGAAATATTTTTATGTCTAAATTATTTCCTTCAGAATCCTTCATTGATAATGCATTATTCAAAGCCAATTGTAAATTAGGAATTCCATAGCCCAAAAAATAATCCGGACTGTTAAATTGTGAAGCAGATTCTCTTACTAATTGCATAATTTCAGCGTTTGTTTTGTAGGGTAATGCTTGCCATAAACAAACAATACCACCAGCCATAATGGGAGAACTAAAGGAAGTACCATTTGCGGTACCTATCCCATCAGATTCATTAATAACCACACTTGCTAATCCTTGCGCAACAACATCTGGTTTTCGAGTTGGTTGAATTGAACTTCCAACAGAACTGAATGTCACATATTCGCCTATTGAATTTACGGCTCCTATTGATAAAACATCTGCTGAATCTGCAGGCGCATTGATTCCATCTAAACCTTCATTTCCTGCTGAGTTTACAATTAAAAGCCCTTTTTCAAAAGCTATATTAGCTCCTCTTGTTATATAAGTTGTTTGCCCATCAAAATCTAAAGGATGATAATTGTACGATGTTTTATCATAAAAACTACCATACCCTAAAGATGAATTAATCACATCAACGCCCAAGCTATCAGCTCTTTCTGCTGCTTCTACCCAATAACTTTCTTCAACAGGATTTTCATTTGGCCCATCTTCAGTTATAAATAGATAATAGGATGCATCTGGTGCAGTTCCCACGTAATCATTTTCAACATAGCCTGCCATAGTACTTAAAACTAACGTACCATGATTGCTCTCTGTGTTTGTATAAACGTTTTCCTCTCTATTTACAAAATCATAATGGCCTAAAACCTTACCAGCACCTATTAATCTTTGAAACGAAGACATCGTATTTACATTTGGAAATCCGGCGTCAAGCACCGCTACAGTCATGCCATCTCCTGTATAGTCTGACAAGTGCAACTGATCTCCCTTAAACATCTGTATTTGATTAAGAGCATTACCATAATTAAATGTTGTAAACGTTTCTTGAAATTTCGAAACTTTCTTTACCTGTTCTATCTTTAATGTGTTTAAACTTTTATCGGCAAAATCTATTGAGTTAACAAACATTAAACTTTCTAGAGCATTAATATTGGTTTCAGTTCCTCTTACGTGAACAGCATTTAACCATTTTGATTTTGCCAAAACAGTAATGCCTGTTTGACTTTTAAGTTGTGAAATATAATCTTCGTTAACGGGTACATCACGGGCATCAATAACAACGGAATGCGCATATTTCCTATCAACGGCTTTTTGTGAAAGAATGGTGGTAGGATTCTCTATAGAGGCTGTAACGTTTTGTTTATCTTCCAGATATATCCATGCATCTTCTTGTTGTGAAAAACAAGAAAATGAAAAAAATATGCTCACAATTAATAATATATTAAATCTCATAACAATACATTTAGGGTACTACAAGTTAAGAAATTACTCCAGAACCAACTAATTCATCCTTAATATACCAAGCAGCAAATTGACCTTCTGTAATAGCAGATTGTGGACTTTCAAACTCTACATAAAGCCCTGAATCTACTTTATAAAGCTTTGCTTTTTGCAAAGGCTGACGGTATCTAATTCTAGCCATAACTGGCATACTTTCATTTGTGTTTAAAGATAAATCTTCACGTATCCAATGCAATTCCTCTTCTTTAATAAATAAGGCTGTTTTATATAAACCAGGATGTTCCTTTCCTTCACCTGTGTAAATGACATTAAACTTGACATCGGTTTCAATAACAAATAATGGTTCCACATGACCTCCAACTGCTAATCCTTTACGCTGCCCTTTAGTAAAATAATGAGCTCCTTGATGCTTACCAATAATGTTACCATCTTCTATATGATATTCAAGTTTACGAGATAGAAATTCGAGTCGTTCTTCTTCATTATTAAATTTTGGTTCAGTTAAAGCGTAAATGGCACTATCTTTTGGAATTTCAACAATTTGTCCTTCTTTAGGTTTTAATTGCTGTTGAAGAAAATCTGGTAATTTAACCTTTCCAATAAAACAAAGCCCTTGAGAATCCTTTTTTTCTGCAGTTACTAAATCTAATTTTGACGCTATTTCACGTACTTCTGGTTTTGTTAATTCACCAATTGGAAATAAGGATTTGGATAATTGTTCTTGTGATAACTGACATAAAAAATATGACTGATCTTTATTAACATCTTCGCCTACTAAAAGTTGATATATTTCTTTACCTTCCTTATTAATGACAGATTTTCTACAATAATGACCCGTAGCAACAAAATCGGCACCAAGCTCCAAAGCAATTTTCATAAAGACATCGAACTTTATCTCTCGATTACATAGCACATCCGGGTTTGGTGTTCTTCCGCTTTCATATTCCTTGAACATATAATCAACAATGCGCTCTTTATACTGTTCGCTCAAGTCTACAGTCTGAAACGGAATTCCTAACTTATTTGCAACCAACATAGCGTCATTACTATCATCTAACCAAGGGCATTCATTAGAGATAGTTACAGAATCATCATGCCAGTTTTTCATAAACAAACCAATAACCTCATAGCCTTGTTGTTTTAATAAAAAAGCAGCTACACTAGAATCTACACCACCTGAAAGACCAACAACGACTCTTTTCATATATAGAATATCTTTTTTTATATGCAAAGTTACAACTAATAGCGAAAAACTACAGTGAATGGAAGTTTGAAATTCGACAAAGAAATATTTTGTTTAAAGTTTTGTTAAAATTTTTAAACATTACGTATTTTGTTTAATTATTTTATAAATTTGTTAAACATTTAAACCAATAAAAATATGAAATTATTCAAAAACCTTAGAAACCTTGCATTTATTGCAATTGTATCGTTAGTGACATTATCATGTGACAATGACGATAATCCAACTCCTGTTATGCAACCGGAGACTATTACTGAATTAGCCATTGCTACTCCAGAATTAAGTATTTTAGTTGATGCCTTAGTAAGAGTTGATTTAGCCGCTACTTTAAATCAGGCTGGGTCTTACACCGTATTCGCTCCAACAAATGATGCTTTCACTACATTTTTAAATGGTGCATCTTTAGATGATGTGTCTGATGCTGATCTTACTCAAATTCTTTTAAACCATGTAGTGGTTGGAGAATTTCCTTCAACTAGTTTATCAACTAGCTACGTTAGTACATTAGCTACTCAAGCTAATTCAGATTTAAACCTAAGTATGTTTATAGATACTTCTGCAGGTGTAACTCTAAATGGTGTCTCAGATGTTATTATACCAGATGTAGATGCAACTAATGGCATTATTCATGTAGTTGATGCTGTAATTGGACTTCCAACTATAGTTGACCATGCTTTAGCGAATCGCGAATTTTCTGCTTTAGTTAGTGCTTTAAGTGCTGCTGATGGAGATTTAGTTAGTGTTTTAAGTGGAGAAGGTACGTTTACTGTGCTTGCTCCAGACAATGATGCTTTCACAACATTTTTAAATGGTGCCTCTTTAACGGATGTTCCAACTGATGCTCTAGCTAATATTTTATTAAATCATGTATTAGGAAGTGTTGTAACCTCTTCTGATTTAGTTGGTTTAGGTGCTGGCTATACAAATACATTAGCTACAGGTCCTAGTGCTAATAATTTAAGTTTATATTTTAACAGTACAGAGGGTGTTAGATTTAATGGTGTTTCTTCAGTTGCCTCTGCAGATGTTGTAACTACAAACGGAATTATACATGCGGTTGATGCAGTAATAGGAATACCGACTGTTGTAACTTTTGCTACTGCAGATTCTACGTTCTCTACGCTAGTTGCAGCATTAACAACATTAACTCCTGCAACAGATTTTGTAACGACTTTATCTGACCCGGACGCTATTTTTACTGTTTTTGCTCCAACTGATGATGCATTCGCTGCAATTACAGTTCCTTCTGACGAATCTGTCGTAACGAGTATATTATTACACCATGTAATCGGTGATCTTAATGTAACATCTGGAGATTTAAATCCTGATGGAGATACAGTAGCACCGAGTTTAGAGGGTGATAACCTTACTATAACTTTACCTGGAACTGCTAACAATATTGCCAACATGACTGATGGTTCTGGAGCATCTGATATAGGTATTATAAAAGTTGATGTTCAAGCTGGAAATGGTGTTATACACGTAATTAATAAGGTAGCAATACCAACAATATAATAAGAACTAATTAAGTTTTAGTTTGGTTTGTTTGATTTAGACCGATTAAATGTCTAGGTCTAAATAAATGTAAGGGTCCTTTATTAATTTAAAGGGCCTTTTTGTTTTTAGTTAGGTGATTTTCGTTTTGGTTTAAATGAAAAATCTTTTTCTTCAAGCAACTCGCCGTATTCATAATATTTCCAAATGCCATGCTTTTTGCCTTGTTTATAAAATCCCTCAATGAGTAATTCTCCTTTTGGGTTATAAAATTTTGATAAACCATGCAACTCCCCGTTTACATAATAAAACTCCTTTAAAATAACACCCTTTTCTGAATACCAAATTGAAGGCCCTTCAAGTTTACCATGACTATAAAATTGTTGTTCAGCTACTTGACCATTTTCATAATACACAATACGTTCGCCATCAAGAAGACCTTGATTGTCATAGTTTTCTAAAGTTAATAATTGAGTAGAGTTTTTTTGGTAATACTTCCATACACCTATATAAATTTTACCATCCATTTCTCCTTCACTAATCACTTTTCCATTAGAAGTGTAAAAGGTAGCATAAGCTTTATTATCTGCTTGATTAAATTGTTTTGTTGCCGCTAATGATGCTTTCTTATCAACATTTTTATAATACTTAAACAACCCCATTTCTTTACCATGATTAAACACACCTTCATATCTCAAAACGGTAGTGTCGTCGTAATACTTTTTCCAAATACCATGACGCTTTCCTTCAGCATCTAATTGATTAATACTTTGAGATACTAGTAGATTAAAAAAAAATAAAAAAAATAATATGACCGCGTTTTTCATATTTTAATTAACGATTAGTAACTATGAAAATTGTGTAAAAAAAAAAGCTGCCAAATGGCAGCTTTTTTTTATTTACGTTTTTGTGATTGTTTTTGTTTTTCTGCCTGCTCCATCATATCCTTCATTTTCTGTTGAAATTTATTTTGCTTCTTAGGCTTCTTTTTGTTTTCTTGAATTTTAGCATGAATTTTATCTTCATCAATAATATATTTCTTAATCACAAGCATAATACCGATGGTAATTAAGTTGGAAACAAAATAATACAAACTCAATCCGGAAGCATAATTATTAAAGAAGAATAACATCATTAATGGTGAAAAATACATCATATATTTCATCATCTTACTCATGTCTGGCATACCTTCTTGCGTAGGTTGAGATGCCATTTGTTGCCCTGTCGTCATTTGCATATAGAAGAAAATAGCAACTGAAGCTAATATGGGGAACAAACTTACATGATCACCATAAAATGGTATATGAAATGGTAGTTCTGCTATGGTATCATATGAAGACAAATCTTCCGCCCAAAGAAAACTTTTTTGCCTTAAATCAAAAGCCGATGGAAAGAACTGAAACAATGCGTAAAAAACTGGTAATTGCACCAAAGCAGGTAAACAACCAGCCATGGGACTTGCTCCAGCCTTACTATACAATGCCATAGTCTCTTGCTGCTTTTTCATAGCATTATCCTTGTACTTTTCAGTAATCTCAGCTATTTCTGGCTTTAACACCTTCATTTTAGCTTGAGACACATATGATTTATAGGTTACAGGAGACATGACGATTCTTACCAAAATAGTCATTACTATAATCGCAAATCCGAAAGGCAAAAATGAACTTAAAAACCCAAATGTTGGAATGAATACATATCGGTTAATCCATCCAAAAATTCCCCAACCAAGTGGTACGACCTCATCTAAATTTCTGTTATATGCATTTAATATTTTATAATCAGATGGACCAAAATATAAATCCATGGTTTTATTAAGCTCTCCACCAGTAAGTTCTAATGGCAATTTAGCAACGAATGATTTTGTATAAACCGTATCAATTTCTTCGTCTTTAATTAAATTACTAGATTTTAAATCTGCTGTTTTAAATGGAGAATCTGATAATAGTATAGACGTAAAAAAATGTTGCTTAAAGGCTACATAAGTAACATCATCAGCTGTGTCCTCAGAAAGTTCACTTTGGCCTAGATAATCATCTTTACCGTCTTCATATTCATAAATTAATTCAGTATAACGATTTTCATAAGAAACACTTTTTGCATGACGATACGTTTTTATTTTCCAATCTAAATTAATGGCTTGGGAACTATTTATAATATTATCAAGACCCTGAGATTTGATAGTGAAATCCATCATATAATCATCTTTCTTAATCTCGTATCTATATTCTAGAAACTTAGTTTCTGAAACTTTAAGCTTCATAGAAACAACCGTATTATCTCCGTTTTGAGTAATTGTAGGTTGAAAATATAAATCTTTTGTGTTTAAAATACGACTATCTGTCGTTCCAAAATTAATATTAAAATCAGCATTATTGTCTTTTACTAAATAGATAGGAATCGAATCATAATTCACAAAATTCTTCAATCTTACTTCAGAAAGATAACCACCTTTACTGCTAAATCTTAAGGCTAACACATCATTCTCTACAAGCGTTTCTTTGCTAGAATCTGCCGAAGATAGTGTAGAAGAATATGCAAACGCGCCAAGCTTATTTTTTAAAGTTTGTAACCCAACTGAATCTGTAACCGTCGCTACAGAAAAATCTTCCGCTGTGGTTTGCAATACATCATCTTGTGTACTGGCTTTTTCTTCGGTAACAATTTGTTCTTGTTTTGCTTTTTCTTGAGCTTCAAGTTCCTCTGGCGTTGGTTGATTTTGCCAAAGCATATACATTAATATTCCGAAAATGAGGACAAAACCTATTACCGAATTAATATCTAATTTTTTTTCTTCCATTGGTTATATATTAATCCTACTTTCTGGCGAGGACAACTGTATTAATCAAAAAACTATCCAATTTTAATTTTGTGACACACTGGCACCTTTCTTACTATTTTTAAATTTTAAGGCTGCTTTTACAAATGCCACGAACAAGGGGTGTGGACTAGCAACGGTACTACTATATTCAGGATGGTATTGAACACCAATAAAAAATGGATGTGTTGGTATTTCAATAATTTCAACTAATCCTGTATCTGGGTTTAATCCAGTAGCTAACATTCCTGCCGCTTCGATTTGTTCTTTATAATCACTATTAAATTCGTAACGATGTCTATGACGCTCTTTTATATTTTTAGCTTTATAAATATCACTTACCTTGCTACCAATTTTCAAGTCGCAATCCCAAGCACCTAAACGCATAGTACCTCCTTTGTCTGTGATAGATTTTTGTTCTTCCATCAAATCAATTACAGGATCTGGGGTTTTAGGATTCATTTCTGTAGAATCTGCTTCCGGTAAATTTAACACATGACGAGCAAATTCAATAACCGCCATTTGCATCCCTAAACAAATCCCGAAAAATGGCATGTCATTTTCTCGTACATATTTCACGGCCACAATTTTTCCTTCAATCCCACGCTCACCAAAACCTGGTGCTACTAAAATACCATCTAAATGAGATAATTTTAATTTGATATTATCATCATTTAAATATTCAGAATGAATCGATTCTAAATTCACTTTAACCTCATTCGCTGCTCCGGCATGAATAAAAGATTCTAAAATGGACTTATACGAATCTTGTAACTCTACATATTTCCCAATTAAACCAATAGTAACTTCAGTCTTTGGATTTTTAAGCTTCGTTATAAATTGGTTCCATTTTGCCATATCTGGTTTGATACTTGACAAATTTAATTTTTTAAGGACAACCTTATCTAAACGTTGTTCTAACATTAAATTAGGTACGTCATAAATAGTTGAAGCATCAATAGATTGAATAACCGCTTCTTCACGAACATTACAGAACAATGCTAATTTTTTACGTAACTCAATAGGTAAATCATGCTCCGTTCTACAAACTAAAACATCAGCTTGAATTCCACTTTCCATAAGTGTTTTTACACTGTGTTGAGTCGGTTTGGTTTTAAGTTCACCAGCAGCCGATAGATATGGCACCAAGGTTAAATGAATCACAATTCCATTATGTTCACCTAAATCCCAACGCAGTTGTCTTACAGCTTCAATATATGGTAGTGACTCAATATCACCAACCGTTCCACCTATTTCAGTAATTACAATATCATAATCACCAGAATTCCCTAAAATTTGAATTCTGTCTTTTATCTCATCTGTAATATGCGGAACCACTTGAACCGTTTTACCTAAAAACTCACCACGTCTTTCTTTTTCAATCACACTTTGATAAATTCTACCTGTAGTAACATTGTTTGCTTGACTTGTTGGTACATTTAAAAAACGCTCATAATGACCTAAATCTAAATCAGTTTCAGCACCATCTGCAGTCACATAGCATTCGCCATGCTCATAAGGGTTTAAGGTTCCTGGGTCAACATTAATGTATGGGTCTAATTTTTGAATAGTTACTCTATATCCTTGTGCTTGAAGTAATTTGGCCAGAGAAGCCGCTATAATTCCTTTTCCTAAAGATGAGGTAACGCCTCCGGTTACAAATATGTATTTGGTTGTTTTTGTCATGTTGCGCTTATAAACGCAGGCAAATTTACAAAATTAAAACAGTTATTAGCGAATAAGTTTTTAGATAATTTATTAGGGCTTATTAACAATAGAATTAAGAGAAAAGTAAATCAAAACATTTAATCTATTATAGTTTTATTGATTAAACAAATTTATTTCATTTCAAAAAAAAGAAGTTATAATACATCAATAATTTTATCAACTAATTTATCAATATTTTTTCTATCTTTCAAAAAATCAAAATCAATCAAAATGAATAAATTATTTCTCTTTTTATTTTCAATACTTAGTATATCATTATTTTCTCAAGAAGATGCCACCTTACTAATAGAACAGCCTGATTTAAATGAAACCCATATCACTTTTGTTTATGCAGGTGACATATGGGTCGTTGGAATTGACGAAAATGAGGCTAAAAGAATTACAAGCACCTCGGCTGTTGAAAGTGACCCTCACCTTTCACCTGATGGAAAAATGATTGCTTTTACATCCAACAGAACTGGTACCCCAAACGTTTATATTGTCGGAACTGATGGAGGTAATCCAACACAATTAACATATCATCCTTCAGGATCATATGTTAGAGGCTGGTCAAATGATGGTTCGTTTATTTTTTACGCGTCATCAAGAGAAACATCACCTACAGGTTTTCATAGGTTATGGAAAGTCTCTAAAGATGGTGGGCCGGAAACTGGATTAACCTTGCAATGGGCCGCAGATGCTTCATATTCACCTGACGGAACTAAGATGGTCGTAGATAGAATTAGAAAGTGGGATAAGGAATGGCGTGTCTATCGTGGTGGTCAAAACACACCAATCTCTATTTTAAATTTGACCGATAAAAGTGAAACATTATTACCTCATAATAAAACAACAGATGTAAACCCAATATGGATTAAAGACCATATTTACTTTCTTTCAGATAGAGACTCAACCATGAATATCTGGAGTTATTCAACTTCAAATACTAAACTTGAACAGCTTACTTCTTTTAGAGGTTCCGATATTAAATCATTAGAAGGAAACAAAAATGAGCTTATTTATGAAAGAGAGGGATCATTTCACTTATTTAATTTGGAAACTAAAACATCTGAACAATTAAAAATAAAGGTTACAGGTGATTTCCCATGGGCAGAGAAACAATGGGAAGATGTAAGCAAAACAGTTCGTAATGTATCTCTTTCTTCATCAGGAAAAAGAGCTATTATGGAATCGCGTGGAGAAATCTTTACGGTCCCAATCGAACACGGAGATTCTAGAAATATTACCAATAGTTCAGGTGTTGCAGATAGATCTCCAGTATGGTCTCCTATAGGAAATAAAATTGCATGGTTTACAGACGCCTCTGGCAAAGGATATGTATTGAGAATTGCTAATCAGGATGGATTATCAGATATTAAAGATATATCTATTGGAGAATCAAAATTAGGATGGGAACCAACTTGGTCACCAGATGGCAAATATATTGCATTTAATGATGACGATGTTAGAATTAGAGTTCTTAATATTGAAACAGAAAAAATTAACACCATTGACGTAGGTGGGGTAAATATAGAGCGAGGTAACTTAGGATTAAGTTGGTCTCCAGACTCTAAGTGGTTAAGTTATTCAAAAACTTCACCAAATAATTTTAAACGCATCTATATCTGGTCGTTAGATACAAATAAAACACAACCTATTACCAATGAATTAGCTCATAGTGTTTCTCCTTCTTGGGATCTAGACGGTAAGCATCTTTATTTTATTTCAACTACTAATTTAGCTTTAGGCTCGGGGTGGGCAAATACCAGTTCTATGATGTCAGATCCCGAATTTAATGCTTATGTCGTAAATCTTTCAAAAGAAGATCCATCTCCTTTTGAACTTAGAAGTGATGAAGAAGGAATTAAAAAAGAAGAAAATAAAACTGAAGAAGATAGTAAAAAAGATAAAAACAAAGACAAAGACAAAAAGAAGGAGAAAGATGATAAAAACATAAAAATAGATTTTGATGGTATTGAGCAGCGTACAATTGCATTACCAATACCTCAAGGTCGCTATGGCTATACGGTACCAGGCCCAAAAGGATCTGTTTTTATTGTACAATATACTGAAAGCAACCCTGGATCTAAAGTCAATAAATTTAAATTAGAAGACAGAGAGTCTAAAATATTTGCAGATGGTGTGAATCAATTTTCAGTATCAGCAGATGGTAATAAAGCCATTGCCAGAGTTGGTAGTGCATGGAAAACATATAAAACTTCTAAAGATGAAGACAAAGGGGAGGCACTAAAAGTGATTCTTCATATGCATTTAAACAGACAAGCTGAATGGAAACAAATTTTTGAAGAAGCTTGGCGTTATCAAAGAGACTATTTCTATGACCCTAACATGCATGGGAGAGACTGGAACAAAGTTTATAAGCGATATGTTCCTCTTCTACCCTATGTAAAACACAGGTCATCATTAAATTATATTCTTGATCAAATGAACGGTGAACTTTCTGTAGGACATAGTTTTGTAAGTGGCGGTGATTTTCCTGATACAAAACAATACCCAACAGGATTATTAGGGGCCAATCTAATAGCTAAAAACAATCGCTGGAGTATTGAACGTATTTTCACAACTGAATCATGGAATCCGAACTTATCTAGCCCGTTAAGCAGACCTGGAATTAAGGTAGAAGAAGGTTATTACATTGTTGGTGTAAATGGTAAAGAACTTAAATCAACCGATAATATATTTAAAGCATTGCAAGGAACTCAAGGAGTTCAAACCGTTTTATATATTAATAAATCTCCCGATTTTGAAGGATCTTGGAAAGAAATAGTAGAACCTATAAGAAGCGAAAATGGACTCCGTCAACGGGCGTGGATAGAAGACAATCGTAGAAAAGTTGATAATTTATCTGGTGGAAAATTAGCATATGTTTGGGTACCTAATACTGGTGGTCCTGGATTCACCTATTTCAATAGGTATTTATTTGCTCAGCAAGATAAATTAGGAGCTGTGATTGACGAGCGGTTTAATGGTGGTGGTCTACTTGATGATTACATGGTGGATTTGCTTACCCGAGACTTACGAGCAGCTATAACGAATGAAGTTCCAAATGGAAAGGCATTTAAACTACCTGCGGGAATTCACGGTCCTAAAGTTTTACTAATAAACGAACTTGCTGGATCTGGTGGTGATTATTTCCCATGGGTGTTTAGACATCAAAATGCTGGAAAATTAATTGGACAAACTACTTGGGGTGGGTTAGTAAAATCATCAACACACTATTTATTTATAGACGGAGGAAGGATGACCGCACCTGACAACGCCGTTTTTGACCCCATTGAAAAAGAATGGATCGGTGAAAACAAAGGTATTTCTCCAGATATTGAAGTAAGGCAAGATGCTAAATCTTTAAACGAAGGGAAAGACCCTCAACTAGAACGTGCTGTGGAAGAATTATTAAAGCAATTAAAAAACATAAAGGAACCTGATATGACACCTCCTCCTTTTTCTAAACCAGCTAAATTAAACTAACATAATTTACTTATATTTAAAAAAAATCTTTAACATAAATATTGCTTATGCCAACGAAAATAACTCTTGTCTTGCTTTTTGTTTTGAACTCATTTGTTTCATTCTCGCAAGAAACACCAACCGCTTATACAGGCGCACTCATTTATACGATTAATGGTGATCCATTAGAAAACGGAACATTGATTATACAAAACGGAAAAATTTTAGCAGTTGGAACGGATATAAAAATTCCAAAAAACTCAATAATCATTAATGTTAAAGGAAAAGTTATTATGCCTGGTCTTGTTGATACACATTCTCATTTAGGTAATGGGTCTGGTGGCGACAGGTCAAGCGCTCTACACCCTGATGTTCGTCTGTTAGATGCTCTAGACCCTATGGCTGTTAATTTAATGAAAGCGCGATCTGGTGGCCTAACAACCGTTAATATTATGCCGGGTTCAGGGCACCTCATGAGTGGCCAAACTGTATATATAAAAACAAAAAAAGGTAAGACTATTGAGGACCTCACAATTTGCAAAAATGTTTCTTCAGAAATTTGTGGTGGAATGAAAATGGCAAATGGAACAAACTCAATAAAGGATACTCCTTTTCCAGGAACTCGAGCCAAATCTGCTGCAATGGTTCGTGAGCAATTTATTAAGGCTCAAGAGTATCAGAAAAAATTAATAAACACTAAAGCTAAACCTTCAGAGGCTCCGGAACGAGATTTGAAAATGGAAGGACTTATTGAGGTTTTAGATGGTAAAAGAATTGTACACTTTCATACGCATAGACACGATGATGTGCTAACTGCTATCAGGATTTCAAAGGAATTTGGATTTAAAATTGTGTTACATCATGTTAGCGAAGCTTGGAAAGTAGCTGACGAAATTGCAAAAGCTAAAGTTCCAGTTTCAATGATTCTTATTGATTCTCCTGGCGGAAAAATGGAAGCTGTAGACCTAGACCCTAAAAGTGGTGTTGTATTAGAAAAAGCTGGAGTCGATGTTGCTTTTCATACAGATGACCCAATTACGGATTCTAGACTTTTTATGCGTTCTGCTGCAATAGCAGTTAGAGAAGGTATGTCAAAACCAAAAGCCCTAGAAGGCTTAACACTTGCTGGAGCTAGGATGCTAGAATTAGATGATAGAATTGGTTCTCTCGAAAAAGGAAAAGATGCAGATTTTATTATCCTTTCTGGAGACCCAATGAGTGTTTATACTCATGTTGAGCAAACATGGATAGAAGGCGCAAAAGTATTTGACAGATCGAATGAAAAAGATAAATTATATGCCGTTGGAGGATATAATGTATATCCTGAAGCTACAACACATGTACATGATTAATAAAAAAGATATGATTAAGAATATATTAGTAATTATCCAGTTAATTCTGGTCGTTCAATGGTCTACTGCACAAATTGCAGTAAAAGGAGAAACAATTTATACCGTTTCTGGTGATCCTATTAAAAATGGCGTTATCCTGATAGAAAAAGGGAAAATTACAAAAGTAGGCGAGGCTTCCAAGGTTAAAATTCCGAATAATTTTAAAATTTATGAAGGAAAGGTTATAACACCCGGACTAATAGATGCTCATGCTACTGTTGGTTTTTCAGGAATTTATAATAAACCTGAAGATCAAATGCAATTAGAAAAATCATCTCCAATACAACCAGAATTAAGAGCTATTGATGCTTATAACCCAAGAGAAGAACTTGTCTCCTATTTAAATACAAAAGGAGTAACTACAGTGCATACGGGGCATGGTCCTGGCGCCGTTATAAGTGGTCAGACTTTTATTGCAAAAACGCATGGAGAGACAGTTGATGAGGCAAAAATAGATGATGCTACCATGTTAGCAATAACTATTGGCCCTAGTGTTAGAAGTAATTTTAAAAGCCCAGGAACTTCGGCTAAAGAAATTGCCATGCTACGTACAGAGCTATTAAAAGCTCAAGAATATCAAAAGAAAATGGTAAATGCCGAAAAGGGTAAACAACCAAGTAGAAATCTTAAAATGGAAGCTTTGGTTGAATTATTAGAAGGAAAAACCAAAGCCCTTGTTACTGTTAATTCTGCCAATTTAATAATGACTTCAATTCGTCTAGCTAACGAGTTTAATTTAAAATTAGTAATTGATGGAGGGGCAGAGTCTTATTTATTAATTGATGAAATAAAGAAATCTAAGGCCGAAATTATTTTACATCCAACGAAAGCCAGGTCTTATAGCGATATGAAAAATATGTCCTGGGAAACTGCCTCAAAATTAACCGATGCTGGAATACCCGTCGCTATTCAAAGTGGTTATGAATCGTATGTGCCAAAAACAAGAGTTATATTGTATGAAGCGGCTATAGCAGTTGCCAATGGATTGTCATTTAATGATGGCTTAAAATCTATAACTATTAATGCCGCTAAAATTATAGGACAAGAAAATAGAATTGGTTCCATTGAAAAAGGAAAAGATGCAGACATTGTAATTTTTGATGGAGATCCATTTGAATATTTAACACATGTATGTCTAGTAATTACTGATGGCCAAGTAACACATCAAGAATGTAATTAAGCTTTAGTTTAGAATAGGATTACGAGACAATTATTTTAGAAAATATTAAAACTATTCAATGTCATTAAAATTAGCCTTCATTGCGACCAACCGCTGACACATGATAAAGTTTTTTAGAAAAATCCGTTACGATTTAATGGGGGGGAATAAAACATGAAAATACTTTAAATATGCCATTGGTGAAATTGTACTTGTTGTTATTGGAATTTTAATTGCACTGTCAATTAATCATTGGAATGAAAATAGGAAATCTAAAATAATGGCAATGATGTCTATAAGAATTTATTGACTTCACTGTGACAAGATTCTGCTGAGGTTCAACAAATAATTACATTACAAACAAAAAGCGTAGAGACGATAAGAAACTTAATATTAAATGATTCAATTCAAGAACACATTGAATTTGATGAAAAAAACCTAGATAGTTTAGCTGAAGAAATTATGATAGGTGTAATGAGTTTTTTTCCTAAGACTGGAATTTACAACCTAATCGTTTCTAACAATGGAATGGACTTACTCCAATCAAAAGAAATAAAAGCATTACTGATTAATCTTTTTGATTATCAGTACAAACAATACGAAAACACGGATGCTATAATAGACCATAAATATCATTATCAGATTGGTCCAGTGCTGCGAAAAAAATAGGATTTATTGTTGAGTATAAACCACACTTTAGTTTAGTTAAAAACGTAAATCCTGAACTGTTTAAAAAACATTATCCTGAACTCCTCGCTGAATGCAAAGATACTTTTGGAGTATTGTCTATAGATAAAAATTATCTTTTACAGATAAGAGAGTCAATAAATGAATTATTACAATTAATTTGATATGAGCTAAAATATTAACGATAGACTCACAAAATATAATTAATTACTCACAAACACATTTAACAAAATCAAAAAAACTACTTAGGATACTGCCTTTTAATGTTCCTAATTAAATCTTCCAAACCATTTAATTTGAGTTCATAAACTGTTTGCAGCATATCGCCTAACTTACCCTTAGGAAATCCTTTATTATGATACCATACCACATAATATTCAGGTAAATCTATTAGATAACGATCTTTATATTTTCCAAATGGCATTTTGGTATGCGCTAATGTAATTAGAAAATTTTTATCGGGTTTAAGTTGATGCATCAGTTTAATAGAAAATTAATAGTTAATTACGTAATTTTGTTTATATAATCATAAGGACACATTTGTTATCAATAAGACTAATTAAAAAACAAAATACTTAAAAACCGCCTAACTTCTCAGAAGGACTTTCATTTACTAAATCAACCTCAACAATTCTTAAATCATTATATTTTACTAAATAAGCTGTATCATTATAAAAGCCACCAAATAGTTTCTTTTTATATTCAAATTTAGTTTCGACATACTCGGTCATTGGGCTTTCTTTAACCGACATATACAAATCATCAGAAGTTACTAAACGTAAAACAACATCCATGGTTAAATCAAAACCGCGAATAGCTCTTTTGTTTGGTGTTATATGATAGGTTTTTAGATATCTTTTTATAAAGGAATTATTACTGTCACTGGCAATACTTTTAGACATGGTAGCGAACGTAAATTGTAAATTTGATAAATGCTCATTCGATATTTCATCACCCTCAAAAGCTGCATTTTCATTGGTAGTTAATAAAATTATATCAATTTGCTGTTTTTTCTCTTCAATATTTTCTTCTTGAATCAGTGAATTTAAAATACTAGTCACGTTAGAAGCAAAACCTTCATTTTGAGTTTCTAAAAACACCATATTTAATCCTGGTTTTAAAACACCAGAAATATCATCAAGTAAAACATAATTTTCATCTTTACCTTCTTTGTTTTTCCTAGATCCTACTTGTCGAGCAAATGTAAACTCTTGTTTAATCTCATTGGCAATAGTCGTGTTTTTACTGTCAGAAATGATGATAATATTCTTTTCTTCCGGCATTGTTTTCACATAACTCACAATCTTGCTACGTAATAGCTCTGATGAAGGTCTCGTTTGAAATACATTATCATACAAGTTTAAATTTTCTCCAATAGGAGATACTATTGGAATGTTATTTCTTCTTAACTCTGATGCTGCTCTGTCAAAATTATTTGGTGTTAATGGACCTATGACAGCATCTACATCTTCAAAATTATTATTTTCAATAATTCTACTAACTTCACTAACCTGATATTTAGTATCATAAACATCTACCTTAAGAGAGATTCCTAACTTTTTTAAAGAATCAACCGCTACCAAAATACCTGTATGAAAATCTAAAGATGCATTTAAATAAGGGTCTTTTATAATACTTTCCTTAGTACCTGAAATAGAGTCAAAATTTACTCGATCTAAACGAAAAGGTAACAGCACCGCAATATGCTTGGTCTCATAATCTCTAATTTTACTTAATAAATTAGTAGCGCTTGTTGCATTTTGCAAATTTTCTAAATTTCTATCAAAGGGTATTTTTAAAATCATCCCGTTTTTTAAACCAGTTTCTTTAAGATTTGGGTTTAATGTTTCTAATTGTTCTTCATCTAAACCTAATTTAAGTTTTAATCTAAAAAAACCTTCTTTTGGTAATACTTTATAGTAACTGTATTGCTCATCAATTATTTTTTCGTCTGTCTCGTTAATATTAGGTACATTAATGATTTCACCTTCTTGCAAAACCTCACTCATCTCGGGGTTTAGCGCTTGTAATTCAGAAAGTGTAATTCCAAATTTATAAGCAATGCGCCATTTGCCTTCTTTAGGTAAAACTGTATAGGGTCTTGTTAACTCGATGGTCTCTACAACTTCGGTTATTTTAAAAATAGGTATTTGTAGCTTATCCCCTTTTCTTAAAACATTAGAATATAAAAACGTATTATATTTTTTAATATCGTCTTCTGTAACATTATACGCTTTAGCAAGACTGTATAATGTTTCTTTTTTACCCGTTCTGTGTTTTTTAAAACCTTTTAACTCTTTTACAATAGTGACTTTAGGTTCAATACTTACTTTTGACTTTGGAATAATTAAAACTGAGTTTAATTTTAAACCCTCTTTTGCGTCTGGATTTAATGCATAAATATCAAAAGGTGTCACTAAATACTTAGTAGATATACTTTCGATAGTCTCTCCTTGTTTTACTTTATGAGTTGTATAATTTTGTGCTGTTAACGCGTTAATACTAAAAAGAAATACGAAACAAACAATAGAAAAGAATTTAATCATGTAATCTAAATTTTAAAATTGCGTTAAGGATGGCAGCAACATCCTTTTATTTTTGATATAAATCATATAGCATGCCAAAAAATAAAAGATTCAGCGAACAGCCTGACAATATTTATTTTTAAAGCTCTTAAGTATATACGATATTTTGATTTTTTAAGACCACCCTAAAAGTATAAAAATAGTTTAAAAATATTGTAACGCTCAACTTATTGACATATACTATGACTCAAAAAAACCAAAAGCCCACCTTATTATTTATTCCCATTCTATAGTTGCAGGTGGTTTTGAGCTAATATCATATACTACTCTATTAACGCCTTTTACTTTATTTATTATGTCGTTTGATGTTTTTTGTAAGAACTCATACGGTAAGTTTACCCAATCGGCAGTCATACCATCAGTACTTTCTACAGCTCTTAGTGCAACACATTTTTCGTAAGTACGCTCATCGCCCATAACACCAACACTGTTGACTGGTAATAGCATGGCACCTGCTTGCCACACTTTGTCATACAACCCCCATTCGCGCAAACCATTTATAAAAATAGCATCTACTTCTTGGAGAATACGCACTTTTTCAGCTGTAATATCGCCCAAAATACGAATACCTAGACCAGGACCAGGAAACGGATGACGACCTAACAGCAAAGGATCAATACCCAAAGTCGCTCCTACTCTTCGAACCTCATCTTTAAATAAGGATTTTAGTGGTTCTACAATTTTAAGTTTCATGAAGTCTGGCAGGCCTCCAACATTATGATGACTTTTTATGGTTGCCGATGGTCCGCCGGTAGCCGATACACTTTCAATAACATCAGGATAAATAGTGCCTTGAGCTAACCATGTTACATCTTCTATTTGATGCGCCTCATCATCAAACACCTCGATAAACGAATTTCCAATAGCTTTTCGTTTTTTTTCTGGTTCTTCAATACCTGCCAAAGCATCTAAAAACCTTTTGGAAGCATCAACACCTTTTACATTAAGCCCCATACCTTCGTATTGATTTAGAACACTTTCAAATTCGTTTTTACGAAGCAACCCGTTATTTACAAAGATGCAATATAAATTTTTTCCTATCGCTTTGTGAAGTAAAACAGCCGCTACTGAGGAATCAACGCCACCAGAAAGTCCTAATACGACTTTATCATTTCCAATTTTGTTTTGAAGCTCTTCAACCGTTTCTTCAACAAAAGATTGTGGTGTCCAATCTTGATGAACGCCTGCAATATTTACTAAAAAGTTCTCTAGTAATCGTTTTCCATCGGTTGTATGATAAACTTCAGGGTGAAATTGAATGGCATAGGTTTCTTCGCCCTCAATTTTATAAGCGGCATTTTCTACATCGTGAGTACTTGCTAAAAGTACCGCATTGGTTGGTAAATGCTTAATAGTATCGCTATGACTCATCCAAACCTGACTACCTTCTTGTATCCCTTCAAAAAACGAGTCCTCTTTTTTAATAAACGATAACTTTGCCCTACCATATTCTCTGGTATTTGATGGAGCAACTTCTCCACCAGAAAAGTGCGCTAGATATTGAGCACCATAACAAACCGCTAGTATTGGTTTTTTACCTCGTATTTCAGTTAAATCTGGGTGCGGCGCATCATCTCCTCTCACAGAAAACGGACTACCAGAAAGCACAACAGCATTGTATTCTGCAATGTTTGATAGTTTTTTATTATACGGATGGATTTCGCAATAAATATTGAGTTCTCTAACTCTACGGGCAATAAGCTGAGTGTATTGTGACCCGAAATCTAAAATAAGTACCTTGTTGTGTTGCATGCGCAAAAATAGGAATTGATTTTAGAATGACGAATTACGACTAATATTTTTTTTATTAATTTTTAAGACA
The DNA here is from genome assembly GCF_057126245.1 of Yeosuana sp. Classification (NCBI taxonomy): domain Bacteria; kingdom Pseudomonadati; phylum Bacteroidota; class Flavobacteriia; order Flavobacteriales; family Flavobacteriaceae; genus Yeosuana; species Yeosuana sp. The sequence goes on from NZ_DBNGMQ010000077.1 coordinate 119,832, forward strand.
TCGAATTCAAAATCATTTCAATATCATTTTCAGTAGTATCAGGATTTATAAAACAAAAACGTGAAACCGTTTCAAAACTATCCCCTTTTTTCCATTTTGTAGGTGTCACAAGAGCTAAGCCATTTCTATGATTCTTATAGGTCCAATCTGTATAATCGTCAGGCTTCCAACCTATTCTTCGGTATAAAACACATGACAAACTAGGTTCTCTTACCAACTCTACAAAAGGTTTTTCTTCAATTAATCTCCCAGCTATTTGTGCCAGTTCTAATCCGCGTTCTACAGCTTCTTTATATCTATCTGTACCATGCATGGCTAAAGAAAACCACAAAGGCAACCCTCTAACCCTCCTTGTTAACTGTATTTGATAATCGGTTGGGTTAAAACCATGAGCACCTTCATCCTTAAAAATATCTAGATAAGACCCTTGTTGCGAATGGGCTTTCTTGGCTAATTCTGGGTTTTTATAAATAACCGCTCCACAATCGTAAGGTGAGAACATCCATTTATGAGGATCGATAGTAATACTATCTGCTCTTTCTATCCCATTAAATAAATGACGAACAGAGTCTGCTGCTAAAGCGCCTCCCCCATAAGCAGCATCAACATGAAACCACAAATACTCATTTTCACAAATTGTTGCTATTCCAGCCAAATCATCAATAATACCCGCATTAGTCGTTCCTCCTGTTCCTACTACTGCGAATAAACGTTGTCTTTGATGTTTGGGTAATCCATCAATGGTTTCTTGCAAAGCATCTGCTTCTAATCTATTTTCAGTATCCACTAAAAACACATCAACATCAACTACTTTAGCCATAGCCTTTACTGAAGAATGAGCTCCGATAGAAGTAATAATTATGCCTTTTTCTACTTTATTTTGGTCATTTAAACTACGCCAATACTCCCTGGCAGTAACTATTGCCGACAAATTTGCTGCTGTTCCGCCACTAGTAAAAACCCCAAATGCACCATCGGGCAATCCTGTGAGAGACACAATCCATTTCATGGCTTCGTTTTCACAAAAAATACCACCAGCACCTTCCATCCAATATGCTCCATGAATACTGGAGGCTGATGTCACTAAATCGAACATGATAGCTGCTCTGGTTGGTGACGCAGGCACAAATGCTAAATGTCTTGGATGGTCTATAGAAACATTAGCTTTCACTAAATGATCTTTCCATAAGTTGAAAGCTACTTCGCCTCCAATTCCCTTTTCAGTCACGGTTTCTCCTACCAACGCTTTTAATTCTTCGGCCTTTTTAGGAATTCCTATTTTAGGTTCAGTTTCTGATATTCTATCAATAGCATACTTCATGACATCTAATGTCATATTAACTAAATCAATATCTATTTTATGCATGTTGTTAAAGTGTTAAAATTAAAAACTCAGTATTAAGAGGTTTTAAGTTTTTTACTAATTCATGAATTAATTGCTCTCCATATTCTAGATAAAACTCAGAAAAATTAGAATTTCTCTCTTGTAAACTTTGGTTTGGAAAGAGCTCGTTTTGAATGTTTGTCATTCTATAAACGGAATCTGATAGTTTTCTTTTTTGAGCCTTTAATAACCGTTTCTCAAGATTATCTAATCCCTTTAATTGTTTTGCTTCTTGGGCTTTAACCGCTCCGAAAAACGATTTATCAGTTTGATTTGCGAGTTTATATAAATCTTCAAACTGTTTTTTTAAATGTTCTTTTTGAGATGAAAAATTAATATCAATATCTGAAATTTCTCTTACTTTATTATTGATAAGGGTATCCTGCTTTAAAAAGATGTCCTCCTTTGTTATATGTAATTTTTGAAGTTTTTGTTGTTGTTGTTCTGATTGAATCAATACTGAATTTCGCAATAACAACATTGGAAATGGAACGGCAACTTTATTAAAAAAATCCTTTAACTGAAACCAATAGGCTAATTCACCACCACCACCAATATAACATAGGTTTGGCAAAATAAGCTCTTGATATAGCGGACGCATAATTACATTTGGACTAAAACGTTCTGGATTAGAATCTACCTCTTTTAAAATTTCTTCCTTTGTCCATGTAATATCGGTATCTACAACACCATATATTTCATCTTCAAAAACAATGCGCTCACGTAAATTTCGGTTTAAATAAAACAAATTAATCTCGCGTGGATTTACTTGTATCTTATAGTTCTCAGGTAATTCATTTATCTTGTTGCTAGTTTCAGAAACCGATTTAAATGAGGTTTCATTTTGCAACTCATCTTTTATATAAGGAATAAATTGTTTTTTTAAATCAGCTTCATTAGCATCTAAAATAACCAATCCATACGCTTTAAAAATAGCATTAGCTACATAGCGTGTGGCATCTGCAAGGTTCTTATACTTTAAATAGGCTTCATAAAACAAGTGTCGTAACTCATCCGCATTCTTACCTAATCCTAAATCTTTAGAAAAGTGTTCAAAAACCTTTTCTAGTCCTTCTGTTGATAATTCACCTACGGCGCCCCCGGATTCTCTATTCCATTGTATTTTTTTTCCTTTATAATTGAAATAATTTATTTCTTCAAAGTCGTGATCTTCTGTTGCCATCCAGTATATGGGAACAAAATTAGAATCGGGATATGCCTGTTTTAATTCGTTACAAAGATTTATCGTAGAAACAATTTTATATAAAAAATAAAGAGGCCCTGTAAACAGATTTAACTGATGCCCTGTTGTTACGGTAAATGTGTTTTCCGCTTTTAAACTTTCAATATGGCTTAAAGTTAACTGAGATGTACTTATATTTTGATATTGCCTTTTTAAAACAGACACCAATGTTGTTCTTATATCTATTAAAAAAGATTTCTGCTTTTCATCAATTTGTACTTTGAAATTTTTAAGTTTTGGAAACTGATTATAAAACTGTTGTAGTTCTGGTTTTTCATCTAAATAATCACAAATAAGCGATGAGAAGTACCCTGTTTTTTTAAATGATATGGTTTCCGAAGGCATATTAATTGAGTCCAATTTTAAACGTAAATATACGGTTATTCAATTTTTAAATTCTAAAAAATACGTTAAAGAGTTCTTATGCAAGATATTTAAGTAAATTAGCTTTGAAATTTTTAAAAACATATTATGCGACAATCTACATATATCTTTAATTTTTTATATTTATTTTTAATATCTATTCAAATTTCATCACAAAATGTAGTATCTCCTTCTGAGTTTTTAGGTTATGAGTTGGGCACTCAGTTTTCCAGACACCATGAAGTTGTTGACTATTTCAAATATGTTGCTTCCCAAATGCCCAATCATGTTAAATTAGAACAATATGGTGAGACTTATGAAAGAAGACCTTTATACGTAGTCTATATTTCTTCAAAACAAAACATACAAAACCTTGAAGTTATAAGGCAAAATAATCTAAAAAACGCGGGACTGTTAAAAGGAAATTCTACATCAAACAATACAGCTTTTGTATGGTTGAGTTATAATGTGCATGGTAACGAAGCTTCAAGTTCTGAAGCGTCAATGAAAACGTTATATGCATTACTCACTAAAAAGCGAGACTTACTTGAAAACACGGTTGTTATTATTGATCCTTGCCTAAATCCCGATGGACGTGACCGATATGTTAATTGGTATAATAGAACAGCAAGCGCCCCATATAACAACGATCAACAAGCAAGTGAACATTATGAACCATGGCCTGGTGGAAGGGCAAATCATTATCTATTTGATTTGAACAGAGATTGGGCATGGGCAACACAAAAAGAAAGCCAATATCGATTAAAAATTTATAACAAATGGTTACCACACGTGCATGTTGATTTTCATGAACAAGGTATTAACGACCACTATTATTTTGCACCGGCAGCAGAACCCTTTCACGAAATAATCACTGATTGGCAGCGAGATTTTCAAACTCAAATTGGGAAAAATAATGCTAAGTATTTTGATAAAGAGGGATGGCTATATTTTACAAAGGAATATTTCGATTTACTTTATCCAAGTTATGGAGATACCTACCCAACCTATTTGGGGGCTATTGGAATGACTTTTGAGCAATCTGGAAGTGAAAAAGGAGGTTTAAGTGTTATAAATGATGAAGGAGAGGAACTTACGCTTCTAGACAGAATAGAGCATCATTATACAGCGGGAATATCAACTGTTGAAGTCAGTTCGCAAAATGCAGAAAAGTTAAATAGTGAGTTTAAAATATTCTTTAGTAGTACCTCTAATTTAAAATATAAAAGTTATGTGCTTCAAGGTAATTCAGATAAAATTGAGGCTCTAAAAGAGTTGCTTGATAAACACGAAATAAACTACGGTTATAGTGATATTCGTGGAAAAATTTCTGGATATGATTATTTTAAAAAATCCAATGGAGCTATAAACTCAACATTAAATGATCTGGTCGTTAGCACTAATCAACCAAAAGGCGCTTTAGTGCATGTACTTTTTGAACCCCATACTAAATTAACAGATTCCTTAACCTATGACATTACCGCTTGGAGCCTACCGTATGCTTACGGATTAGAGACCATAGCCAGTGAAAAATTAATCGCCTCAAAACCAAAAATAACAACAATTATTGCAAATACAATGAGCACAAATGCTGTTGGGTATATTGTAAAATGGGATAACTTAAAAGATGCTGTATTTTTGGCTGATCTATTACAACAAAAAATTAAAGTTAGATTTACCGAAAAACCATTAACAACAGAGGATATAGCGTATAACAGAGGCTCACTCATCATATACAGAGGTGACAACATTACCAATAAAGACTTTGACAATACCCTACTTAAATCTGCTAAAAAGTTTAATAGAAGGCTAAACCCTGTCATGTCTGGCTTTTCAACAAGTGGCCCAGACTTAGGGTCTGATAGTGTCAAATTAATACATCAACCTAAAGTTGCCATATTATTTGGAGATAAAACATCCTCACTAAATTATGGAGAACTATGGCATTTCTTTGAAACTCAACTATATTATCCTCTTACCTCATTACCTGAATGCAATATTAGTACTATTAATTTAAATAAATACAACACGCTCATTATTCCTGATGGGAATTATAAAAGTATATTCAATGAAAAAGTGCTAGAAAAATTACAATCTTGGATTAAATCCGGTGGAAAAGTTATTGCCTTTGGTAATGCGTTAAAGATTTTTAGCGATAAAAAAGAGTTTAAACTAAAAACAACACAAAAAAGAGACTCTTTGATGTTAAAAAAACAAGAAAATAAAAACAACAGTCATTTAATTCCATATGCTGATAGAAAACGCAATAGTGTTAAATCTGAAGTTTTAGGAGCGATTTATAAAGTTAAGGTTGACAATACACATCCATTGGCTTTTGGGTATTCAAATACCTACTATTCTTTAAAAGACACAAGCGCCAGCTATGACCTTTTGGGAGAAGCTAATTATAATGTAGCTTATTTAGAAGATGACACTACACCAGTTGCTGGATTTTCGGGTAGTAAAACCTTTAGTAAATTAAAAAACACCTTAGTGTTTGGTGAAGAACGATTAGGAAAAGGAAACATCATTTATTTGGTAGATGATATCTTGTACAGGAGTTTTTGGGAAAATGGAAAACTGTTTTTGGCTAATGCTATTTTCTTTAATAACTAAAAAACAACTATTCATAAAGTTTTAACACTTTTTTTAACTAAAAACCCTTGCCTTTTTGATGCTATTTCAGTAACTTAATGTGTTTATTTGTAACAATTTAAGTGTTCTAATTATGAAAAAGAAAAAATCTTATAAAAGCACAACATTGATGCGGATTTCTATGCTGTTTTTCCTTCTAACCGGATTTGTTTTTAATACACAAGCTAGCACTTTCTTTCAAGAACAAGTCAATCAAAGTACTAAAACAATCAATGAATTTAAAGGCGTTATACTTGACAGTAAAACTAAAGACCCTTTATCTTATGTTGATATTAATGTTCTTGGAACTAATATTGGGACCATAACTAATAATGAAGGTGAATTTCTGTTAAAAGTTCCTAATAAATATTTAGATAAACATGTTGTTGTATCACTTTTGGGTTATGAGAAAAAAGAAATTCCATTATCAGAATTTAAAAAAGAAAACTTTAAAATACTACTAAGAGAATCTTTAACCGAATTAAACTTTATTAGTATTTACGGCTCAAAAGATGCAGTATCTTTAGTTCGTGCCGCATTAAACAGAAAAAATAAAAGTTACTACAATGAGAATACGGTTATGACCGCTTTTTATAGAGAAACTATAAAAAAACGTAATCGAAATGCCTCTTTATCTGAAGCTATTATACAAATTAACAAACAGCCTTATTCAAATTCAAAACGTGACGATGTCACGCTTTTAAAATCAAGAAAAAATACCGACTATTCTAAGCTAGATACGATTGCTTTAAAATTACAAGGCGGTCCTTTTAGCACATTATATACAGATATGGTTAAATATCCTGAATATATTTTTAATAGAGATAATTTATCAGATTATGTATTCAGTTTTGATGCTTCTACACAAATCAATGACAGACCAGTATATGTAGTTAACTTTAAACAGAGCATCGATAATAACGCTCCTTTGTATTACGGAAAACTTTATATCGATGCAGAAACATTGGCATTAACTAGCGCCGTATATAATTTAAATGTTAAAGACAAAACCTTGGCTAGTGAAATGTTTGTTAGAAAGAAACCCAGAAGAGTTAGAGTATATCCTACAGAAGCCTCATACAGAGTTGATTATAGAACTAGAAATGGAAAATGGCATTACGGTTATGGGAATATCCAGTTAACGTTTAAAGTTAACTGGAAAAATAAACTATTTAATAATGTTTATACCTTAAGTAGCGAAATGGCTATTACAGACTGGAAACTAAGTGAAGAAACTAATTCAAAAGGCGAAAAGCTAAAACCTTCTGTGATTTTAACAGACAAGGCCTCTGGTTTTGCTGATCCTGAATTTTGGGGTGAATACAATATCATTGAGCCAGAAAAATCTATAGAAGCAGCGATTAAAAAAATAAACAAAAAACTAGAACGCCCTGAAAGTTAGATTATTTACCATAATTGGTGAACCTGTGGCTTTATAAAATTAGAATAGATAGATGTTATAGTCTCCATATCTCCATCGGTCAAGGCGGATATGCCGTCAACTTGAAGATTAGATTGTATTTGCTCAACTCTTGAGGCGCCAGGAATAACGCAGCTCACTTCATTAAACATTAAAATCCATTTTAATGCTAACAAAGTCAAATTCTTATCAGGAAAAGCTTGTTTTAAAGCATTAACTGCTTGTATTCCAGCAGCATAATCTATACCTGAAAAGGTTTCTCCTTTATCAAATAGCTCTCCGTTTCTATTAAAAAAGCGATGGTCGTCTTTTGAAAAGATAGAATGTTCTAAAAATTTCCCAGTAAGTAATCCACTAGCCAAAGGCACACGAGCAATTATACCCACATTGTTTTGTTTTGCTAGCTTGAAAAATAATTCGTTTGGGCGCTGCCTAAACATGTTATAAATAATTTGAATAGTTGTTACATTATCAAATTCAATTGCTTTTATAGCCTGCTCGACTTTTTCAACACTTACCCCTAGGTTTAAAATTTTACCTTCTTTTTTTAAATCCTTAAACAAACCAAAAATTTCAGGTCTGTAAAACACCTCCGCAGGTGGACAATGCAACTGAATTAAATCCAAGCATTCCAATTGCATATTATTCAAACTAGCTTCAACAAACTTTCTTAAAGCCTTTGGTGTATAAGCTTCGCTGGTATGTATATTTAACTGTCTCCCACATTTTGTAGCCACATAAACACGCTCACTTCGGTTTTTAAGTAATCTACCTACCGCTTTTTCGCTTTCTCCATTACTATAAACATCAGCCGTATCAATAAAATTCACACCATTATCAATGGCCGTATTTAAAATAGAATCGGCATTTTTATGACTAAACGGTTGTCCCCATTTGCCACCAACTTGCCACGTTCCTAAACTTACCTCTGAAATATTAAAGCCTGTTTTTCCTAATATTCGGTACTTCATAATTATTGAATTTTTAAACTATAGCTAAAAGTAAGTATCTTTTTTATCTATTAAAAACTAAAACTATTTGATATCTCATTAAGTTATTTAAATATGTTTAAACTAGCTTCATCTAACATCTCAAATAGCGCAAAGAAAATTTTGATTAACAAACTTTTTGATACTAAATATTTATATTATGTTAGTTTTTAACTAATTACTATTTAAAGTATTTAATTTCAATTATTAAAATTTTTACTTATTTTAGAAAAAACTATCTAATCTAAACAATTCTTCTTGCTATGAAATCTATACAATACTTCCTGATTCTTTTATTATTTTCATTTTCATGCAGCACTAAAGAAGATAGTCCTTATAACCAAAGAACTTATAATGATGTTCGTTCAGATTTTAGCAGTTTAGTATTCAATGAAGGCGTAAATGATGTCACTTTATTAAGTGTAAATAATTTTTTATGGTCGTTTAGAGTAAATATACCTAATGTTGATTTCACTAATAATAAAAGACCATTAATTATTGATTTACACGGTTTTTCGGGAGATAATACTGATGCTCATAAAACTACAAGTTGCTATATTCAAACAGGATTTTCAAGTTTAGATGGCATAATAATTAGCCCAAATGCTGGTAATAATCTATGGGAAGATCTTATTAATCAAGAACAAATTTTATCGTTAGTTGATTTAGCCGTTACCTATTTACCAGTAGATGCCTCAAAAATAGTTATCACTGGATATAGTGCTGGAGGGAATGGAAGTTGGTTTTTAGGAGAATCTCAACCGAATGTTTTTTCTGCCGCAATACCTATTTCAAGTTCTTATAATACAACAACCGGCGGTGTATCAAGGTTAATGGAAATTCCTTTTTATGTAATTCATGGAGAAGATGACGACTATTTCCCTCTGCAACTAACTCAAGATTGGGTTAATGCAACAATATCAGCTGGTTCTGATATTACATTTGTTATAGCACCCGGCTTAAACCATTTTGAACCTTGTAATTACGCTCCTTATATTGAAGAAGCTGCCCAATGGTTAGTAAATGATGTTTGGTAGAATTATGCTGATTTAAAATTTTCCTACGATTTAAACCGCATGATATAAAAATTCTTTTTATATAGTCAAATTCACAAATAATGAGCTTAACTTAATATAACTTCCGCATATAAGTCAAAATCAGCAGCATCTGTAATTTTAACAGTAGTAAACTCACCCGTTTTTAAATACATTTTCGTAGCATCAATGAGAACTTCGTTATCTACATCTGGCGAATCAAATTCTGTTCTACCTACAAAATAGTTCCCTTCCTTTCTATCAATCACTACCTTAAAGATCTTCCCTATTTTTTCCTGATTTAATTCCCAAGAAATCTGCGATTGAATTTCCATAATTTCATTGGCGCGCTCTTGTTTTATTTCTTCAGGTACATCATCTTCTAAGTTGTATGCATGGGTATTTTCTTCATGGCTATAGGTAAAACATCCCAAACGCTCAAAACGCATCTCTTGAACCCATTGCTTAAGCGTTTGATAATCTTCTTCGGTTTCTCCCGGATAACCAACAATTAAAGTCGTTCTGATGGTCATATCTGGAACCGCTACTCTAAACTGTTTTAGTAATTTCGTTGTTTTTTCTTTAGTAGTTCCCCTGCGCATACTTTTAAGGATACTATCTGAAATATGTTGTAATGGAATATCTAAATAATTACAGATTTTTTGTTCACGATTCATTACATCTAAAACATCCATTGGAAATCCGGTTGGAAAAGCATAATGCAATCGAATCCACTCAATCCCATCAACCTGAACCAGCGCTTCAAGCAATTCTCCCAGATTTCTTTTTTTATAGATATCTAACCCATAATAGGTTAAATCTTGTGCAATTAAAATCAATTCTTTAACGCCTTTAGCGGCTAATTTTTCAGCTTCTGTAACTAAATCTTCAATAGGTGTGCTTTTATGTTTTCCACGCATTAAAGGAATAGCACAAAAACTGCAAGGCCTGTCACAGCCTTCAGCAATTTTTAAATAGGCATAATTTTTTGGAGTAGTCGTTAAACGTTCACCTATTAATTCATGTTTATAATCTGCCCCCAAGGCTTTAAGTAAACTTGGTAATTCTGTCGTTCCAAAATAGGCATCAACATTCGGGATTTCCTTTTCTAAATCGGGCTTATAACGCTCAGAAAGACAGCCTGTCACAAACACCTTATCAACGTCACCATCTTCCTTCTTTTGCATAAACTCAAGAATGGTATTCACACTTTCTTCTTTAGCATTGTTAATAAATCCGCAAGTATTAATAACCACAATATTACCTTCCTTTTCATGAACCACGTCTTTACCACTAGCTTTTAATTGCCCCATTAATACTTCGCTATCGTAAACATTTTTACTACAGCCCAGTGTAACTACGTTAATTCTATTTTTCTTTATTGATTTTGTGCGCATACCTTCTTTAAATAAGGGTGCAAAGATACATAATGATTGTGGATTTACTAATGTAGAACAACGATTAACAAATGCCGAATATTAATTATTATTAAACCTTTTATATATTTGATTATCCTACTTAAAAAATCTACGTTATTAAAACATTAAAATATTTACTGCTCCTAAGTATGATATCATTTATTAGTTGTTCCTCTGATAAAAATCCCATTGACCCAATCGTAACTATTGAAAACATATATTTTCCACCCTTAAATCCTGAAACTTGGGAAACTATTTCAATTTCAGATTTGGGATGGAATAGCAGTGAACTTCAACCATTGATTGATTTTATAGAAGAAAAAAACACCAAAGGATTCATGATTCTTTACAACGGAAAAATTGTTGAAGGCACTGAAAACTATCTAAATGGGCATACAGAAAATTCAAATTGGTATTGGGCTAGCGCAGGAAAAACATTAACTACTGCTGTTTCGGGAATTGCTAAGGATGAAGGTTTGATTAATATAAATAACAAAGTATCTGATTATTTAGGAACTGGTTGGACGAGTGTTTCACTTGAAAAAGAAAACCTGATTACTTGTAAAAATCTATTGTCGATGGATAGCGGATTAGATGATGCTTTGGGAGATGATGTGTCTCCTGAAAATTTACAGTATGTAGCCGATGCAGGAACGCGATGGGCCTATCACAACGTGTATGTAAAAATGCAAGAGGTGGTGGCTACGGCGAGTAATCAAACTTGGATTCATTATTTTAACTCTAAATTACGAGATAACCTTGGTATGTCTGGAAACTGGCTAAATTTAGGTGGCTTAAGTGTTTATGCTAGTAACACGAGAAGTATGGCGCTTCGGACTTATGATTTACGCTAATGAAAAATGGGAAAGCACTCAAATTGTACAAGAATCTTTTTTACAAAAAGCTACAAATTCGTCTCAAAATATTAACCAAGCCTATGGTTATTTATGGTGGCTAAACGGAAAATCGAGTTATCATTTACCCCAAACCCAATTAGAGTTTAATGGAAATTTAATTCCGAATGCTCCAGATGATATGTTTGCAGATTTAGGGAAAAATGATCAGAAAATCTATGTAGTTCCTAGTAAAAAATTAGTGATTGTTAGAATGGGAGAAGTTGCTGACACCAGCAACCCAACCTTTGCTTCATCTAATTTTGATAATGATTTATGGAGAAAAATTAATACTTTGATTAATTAATTATAATTTCCTGGAGCTTTTCGCATTTTTGATGCTTGTTCATAAACGTATGCCCAAGATAATAATTCTGTTTCAGAAAGTGGTTTTGAAATAAAAGTTAAACCTCGTGGCTGACCATTTTCGCGATATCCCATAGGCACCGTAATGGCAGGGTATTCGGCCACAGCGGCAAATCCCGCATGATAATTATTTATTGATAAAAATCCGTTTAACTGATACGCGCTCATTGGTTTATCAAAAAATAATCTTCCATTGGTTTTAAGCGTATCTTTTATCGCTTTAAAATCGTCTTCGCTGTTGCTGTCTGTGACTATTCCTTTAAATAATTTTTGTCCGTATGGCGCCCTTTTTAATGAGTCTTCATTATTAAATTCAATAACATCTTCTACTGAAGAAATTGTAATTGAGGCATCTGCATACGATGAAAGATACGAAGGTAAACCCTTTTTCATATCTAAATTTAGTAATCTTCTAAAATTAGGCAAGTCTACATCTTCTTCATCAATCTCGATAATTTCAGCACCTTTCGTTTTTAATACGGCAATAGCGTCGAGGTATAAGGAGTCTTCCATTAATCGTTTAAAGGCTCCAAATCGTTTTCCGCTCAAATCGTTAACATTCGAAATTTCAGAATACATTCCGTTTATAAAATAAGGCTTTATTGATTTTTCATCATTTTCATCTTTACCAGCCATAGCCTCTAACATAATGGTATTATCTATTACGCTTTTAGTCATTGGTCCAGGTGTGTCTAAGGTTGAAGAAATTGGCACAATACCACTTCTACTTAATACCCCGATGGTTGGTTTTAAACCTACAACAGAATTTGCACTCGACGGTGATAAAATGGAGCCTGATGTTTCACTACCAACCGCTGCCACGGAAAAATTTGCCGCTACGGCAACACCACTTCCCGAGCTGGAACCTCCTGTATCGATAGCTCTTCGGCCATATGGATTAAGGGTTTGACCGCCAACAGCACTATAACCACTTGGACAATCACCACAAAAAAAGTATGCCCATTCACTTAAATTAGTTTTACCTAATATTAGGGCACCTTGCTCTTTTAATCTTGAAACGATAAAAGCATCATCTGTATTATTATTATTTAAAATAACAGCTCCAGCGGTTGTTGGCATTCCTTGCGCATTAATATTATCCTTTAGCAAGATTGGCATTCCGAAAATTGGATGCTTTAATTTTCTATTTAAAAGTCCTCTGTCTTTTTCTTTAGCCTCTTCAATAACATTAGGATTCAAAGCTATAACAGCATTTAACGACAAGCTGTTTTCTCTATCAAACTTTCGAATTCGGAATAAATAGAATTTTGTCAAGGTCTCATAAGAAAGTTTACCTTCAATAATATTTTTTTGTAATGTTGGAATATCTTGCTCTAAAACAAGAGGTTTTAAACGATTATATTCGTCTTCTGTAAAATTTTCTAAAGCATGGTTAAAGGGTTTCCAAAGATAGGAAACATCAATATATTTAGAATCTAGCACTTTAAATTCTCTAAAATCTTTTACGGTAATCGTATCAGAATTTGCTGATGTTACTGGATTAACTACCGTTGTATTTTTACACGAACAAATACTAAACAAAGTCAAACATAAAATAAATCGTTTCATTGCTGTTTTTTTTCTAAAAAAATTAACTAAGAAACTACCTATTTAAAAAAGGAATCAACAAATTCATATTTATTAAACACCTGAAGATGCTCAATACCCTCGCCTACTCCAATATATTTAACAGGTATTTTAAATTGGTCTGAGATACCAATTACGACACCACCTTTGGCAGTTCCGTCTAATTTTGTGACAGCTAAAGATGTTACTTCCGTTGCTGCGGTAAACTGTTTTGCCTGTTCAAAAGCATTTTGACCTGTAGAACCGTCTAATACCAATAAAACGTCATGCGGGGCATCATCAATAACCTTCTTCATGACTCGTTTTACTTTGGTAAGTTCGTTCATTAAGTTTACTTTATTGTGAAGTCTTCCAGCCGTATCAATTATAACCACATCGGCATCTTGAGAAACCGCACTTTTTAAGGTATCGAAGGCTACCGAAGCTGGATCGCTTCCCATAGATTGTTTTACTAAAGGAACTCCAACTCTGTCTGCCCAAACTTGCAACTGATCGATAGCGGCTGCTCTAAAGGTATCTGCAGCACCAAGGACTACTTTTAAGCCTTGTTTATTAAATTGATAGGCTAACTTACCAATAGTTGTTGTTTTACCGACACCATTAACACCAACAACCATGATGACATAAGGTTTTTTATCTTTAGGTACAGTAAATTCTGTTTCTTCACCACTGCTAGTTTCAGATAATAAACTGGCTATTTCTTCTCTTAGAATTTGGTTTAACTCTTCTGTCCCGAGGTATTTGTCTTTAGAAACTCGTTCTTCAATACGCTCTATAATTTTTAAAGTTGTGTTTACACCTACATCACTAGACACCAATATTTCTTCAAGGTTATCTAAAACCTCATCATCTACTTTAGACTTTCCTGCGACTGCTTTTGATAACTTACCAAAAAAACTAGATTTTGTTTTTTCTAACCCTTTATCAAGGGTTTCTTTTTTGTCAGAAGAAAATATCTTTTTAAAAAAGCTCATTTTATTACAATACTATTCGTTGGTTATTTATTCTACTTAGCATTTTGGAATTATATAATTCGGAAAAGCTACATCTTTAAATCCGTATTAACAATTTTCTTGCCTTTATTACAATGCTGAAAATATGTCATTAAAACAGAATGTAAATATAAAACAAAAGCCACTTTAAATAAAGTGGCTTTAATATTTTATATAAAAAGTAATGCTTATTTCTTATTCAAGAAATCGTCTACTAGTTCTGGTGACATAATTGATTCAACAAACATGTAAGCTCCTGTTTTTGGAGACTTAACCATTTTTATCGCTTTTGATAATCTTTTTGAACCTGTTTGTAATGATGCTACTGATTTCTTTGCCATGACTTATAAGTTATTTGACATTCTTACTTTACGTAAAAATCTCTAATTATTTAATTTCTTTGTGAACTGTCATACGTTTTAAGATTGGATTAAATTTCTTTATCTCCATTCTATCAGGCGTATTCTTTTTGTTTTTAGTTGTAATGTATCTTGAAGTTCCTGGTTGTCCAGATTCTTTATGTTCAGTACATTCTAAAATTACTTGTATTCTATTACCTTTCTTTGCCATTTCTTTTACTTATTAAATACAGCTATTATTTTAAAAACCCTTTTTGTTTAGCATCTTTTATAGCTGCAGAAATACCTATTTTATTGATAGTTTTTAAAGCAGATGTTGAAACCTTTAAAGTTACCCAGCTATCTTCCTCAGGAATGTAAAAACGTTTCTTTAATAAATTAGCATTAAATTTACGTTTAGTTCTGTTTAATGAGTGAGACACGTTGTTTCCAACCATTGCCTTTTTACCTGTAAGTTCACAAACTCTTGACATTATTTTCTAACTTTAAATTTTTGTTGTTTAAAAACGAGGTGCAAATATACAAAATCTTTAATTTATGACAATTTAATTTTTATCAATTTTTAAAAATTTCTTTTAAAAGCATTTCAAAGGCTTTATTTACGGCTTTATTAATCACTTTTGAACGGTGATTTCCTAGTATAAATTTTTCTGAATATACTGAATTTCTCGTTGCTATAGCTATAAAAACAGTCCCTACTTCTGCATCAGAATCACCTTTAGTTGGTCCAGCATTTCCTGTTGTTGCTATTGCAAAATCTGAATTAAACAATGTTAAAACTTGTTTAGACATCGCTTCAGCTACTTGATAACTCACTACAGAATAGGTGTTTATCAATTCTTTTGGTATGCCTAAAACGCTAGTCTTTGATTCTGTAGCATAACAAACAACACTTCCTTTAAAATAATTTGAAGCTCCCGGATGTACAGTAAAGCGTTCTGCTATTTTTCCTCCCGTACAACTTTCTGCAACTGCAACTGTTTGTTTTAATTTAGTTAGTTGTTTTGCCACAATAGATTCTACAATACCTTCATCATCTTCAAAGCCATAAAACTCATCCTTAATTAATGGTAAAACAGCATCTACTTGTTTTTGAACACCTGCTAGGATTTTTTCTTTATCAAATCCTTTTGCCGATAATCTTAAACGAACCCTTCCTAAGTCTGGTAAATAAGCCAATTTTATAAAATCTGGCAACGCATCTTCCCATGATTCAATTCTTGCAGCCAATGTGCTTTCTCCTAAACCATATACCATTAAAGTTCTGTGAATTATAAACGGTAAGTGAAATTTTTCTGTGAGTTTTGGTATGACTTCATTTTGAACAAGTCCTTTCATCTCAAAAGGAACTCCAGGAAGGGATATGAATACTTTTTTGCCTTTTTCAATCCACATCCCAGGCGCAGTACCAATGGTATTCATTAGAACCTTAGCTTTTGAAGGAACTAATGCTTGGTCTTTATTAACTTGTAAAAGCGTTTGCCTTACATATTGTTTCCATATATTTTCTATATTGCTTAATACTGACTGGTTTAAAACTAGAGTATCATTAAAATATTCAGCGATTGTTTTTTTTGTGATATCATCTTTTGTAGGGCCTAAACCACCAGTAATAATAATAATTTCAACCCGACTTTCTGCATCTTCAAATGCCTTTAATATATGCGATTTGTCATCTTGAACCGATGTGATTTGGTAGACAGATACACCAATCTTGTTTAGTTCTTTGGCTATAAAAGCAGAATTAGTATCTACAACCTGACCTATAAGTAGTTCATCTCCAATGGTGATTATCTCTGCAAGCATTATAAATTAAAGTCTGATCGTATTTCATTTGTTGCTTTATCAACTGCATTTAAAACAACTTCCAATTGGTCTTTAATATCTAAATCTCTCTTTTCAAACTTACCCCAATCTTGAACTTCTATTAAGGTATCTAGAACCCCTAACTCAAACAAATCTATTGTAGGTTTCATTTTATGAGCTGATTGATATGCCGCCATATAGTTTTCTTCTTGAACGGCTTTTTTTAGCTTTTCTGCATCTTCTGGGACTTCTTCTAAAAATGCTTGCGCCAAAGCTGCAATGAAATCTTCATCGTTATCAGCTAATTCCCTTACTCTAAATAGTTTGTAGTGCTGTTCCATTTATTTTACTGTTATTGAAAACATTTCTTTGTCTTCTATAAAACCTTTTAATTTATCATTTGCAATTACTCTGCCTACTCCCGCTGGAGTTCCCGTAAATATAATATCTCCTATCTTTAATGTGAAATATTTTGACACATATTCTATTAATTCATCAATTTTCCATAACATATGACTTGTATTTCCTAATTGTACAATATTATCATTCTTTTTTAAGGAAAATTCAATAGCGTTTACATTATTAACCTCTTTAACCGATATCCAGCTTCCAATAACTGCCGCCCCATCAAAGCTTTTTGCTTTTTCCCAAGGCAAGCCTTTATCCTTTAATTGCTTTTGTAAATCTCGAGCCGTAAAATCAATTCCTAAACCAATCTCATTATAATATTTATGTGCAAATTTTTTGTTTATATGTTTACCTACTTTATTAATCTTAACTAAAACTTCTACTTCGTGATGCACATCATCTGAATAATCCGGAATAAAAAATGGCTGTTTTTTAAGTAAAATAGCTGTATCTGGTTTTAAAAACACAACAGGATCTGTTGGTTTTTCATTCTCAAGTTCTTTAATATGATCTGTATAATTTCTACCAATACAAATGAGTTTCATTATCTTCTAGATAAAAGAACAAAGACCGTTTCTCTGCAAGAAACAAGACATTTTAAGTCTTTTCTCTTTCTTCTTGATTCTTATTTCTGTTAAATTTTATTATTAAAATTTCTCAATTTAATTGCGGTTAACACCTTTTTTGTATACAAAGGAAAATCGGCATTAAGTAACCAACCAAAATAACCAGGCTCAGATTCTAAAACTTCCGTTACTAGTTTTCCTTTATGCTTTCCAAATGAAAAACATTCCTCCCCTTTTTTATTATATGCTATAAAACCAGCGAAATCAGCAAACTTTTTTCTTGAACTAAATTCTGCTAAAAACTTGGTGTCATTTTCAATATCATCATATTTTGAAATTTGAGCCTTTAATACTTCAAACGTTGCTTTAGTATCTGCTTCAGCACCATGCGCTCCCTCTAACTCTTTTTTACAATAAAACTGATATGCAGCACTTAATGTACGTTGTTCCATTTTATGAAAAATAGTCTGTACATCTATCGCTAACCTATTCTTCATATCAAAATCAACCTCAGCACGTAACATTTCTTCAGCTAAAAGTGGAATATCAAATCTGTTGGAGTTAAAGCCTCCTAAATCTGAATCCTTAATCATATTATAAATCTCTTTGGCAACCTCTTTAAATGTTGGCTTATCTGCTACATCTGCATCTGTAATACCATGAATAGCGATAACTTCTTTCGGGATTGACATTTCTGGATTAACTAACCAAGTTTTAGTTTCTTCTTTTCCGTCAGGAAATACTTTTAGTATAGAAATTTCCACAATTCGATCTTTAGAAATATTTACACCTGTTGTTTCGAGATCAAAAAAACAAATAGGTTTTGAAAGATTAAGATTCATGCAGCTATTATCTTTATATTTTAAAGTTGTTATTTACAAAAATAACAAAAACCTAACCAGTTTAAGGTTAGGTTTTGATTATATAGTTAATTTTTGTTTTATATTTCTCTATTATTATCCCAGGCTTCCAAATAATCCTTAACAGCCTTTACAAACTGCCCTCCTAGCGCACCATTAACCACACGATGGTCGTAAGAATGCGATAAAAACATTTTGTAACGAATACCAATAAAATCTCCTTCTGGTGTTTCAATAACAGCAGGGACTTTTCGTATGGCTCCAAGTGCTAAAATACCAACTTGAGGTTGATTAATAATTGGTGTTCCCATAATACTTCCAAAAGTACCCACATTAGTTACTGTATATGTACCACCTTGAATCTCATCTGGTTTTAATTTGTTTGTTCTTGCTCTGTTTGCCAAATCATTAACTTGTTTAGTCATACCAACCAAATTAAGTTGGTCTGCATTTTTAATAACAGGCACTATTAAATTTCCATCTGCTAGCGAGGCTGCCATTCCCAAATTAATATTTTTCTTTTTTATAATGGCATCACCTTGAACAGATATATTCATCATAGGATAATCACGAAGTGCTTTCGCAATAGTTTCCATAAAAATCGGTGTAAATGTTAAGTTTTCACCTTCACGCTTGGCAAAACTATCTTTAACTTTTTTTCTCCAATTCCATATATTAGTCACATCTGCTTCTATAAAACTTTGGACATGTGCAGATGTTTGAACCGACTCTACCATATGATGAGCAATAAGTTTACCCATTCTGGTCATTTCAATAATTTCATCACTCCCACTAGATACCACTGTTGCTTTTTCAACTTTTGGAACCTCAACTGGTTCAACAGATTTTTTAGGTTCTTCTTTCATAGCAGAACCACTTACTTCCTGAGCAACCGGTGTACTTACTCCTTTATTTTCTATATAATTAAGAATGTCGTCTTTTGTAACTCTTCCATCTTTTCCTGTTCCTTTAATACCATCTAATTCTGCTTGAGAAACCCCTTCTTGCTTCGCAATATTTTTTACTAAAGGCGAATAAAAACGATTTTCACTTGAAGATATTGGTGCTATTGTATCTTGAGCAGAAACTACAGTTTCTTCAACTTTTGAAATTACTTCAGCAGAAACATCTTCAGTTTCATCTGTTTTTTCAGATGCCGTCACTATTGAATCTATATCATCGGTTTCAATCACAGCCAATACTGCCCCTACTTGAACAACATCATCAACATTAAAATATTTTTCAACTAAAATGCCATCAACTTCACTTGGCACTTCACTATCAACCTTATCTGTGGCTATCTCAAGAACGGCCTCATCGAGTTCAATAGTATCTCCAACTTCTTTTAACCATGATGTGATTGTTGCTTCTGCAACACTCTCTCCCATTTTTGGTAACTTCAGTTCAAATCTTGCCATATCTATAATGTAATACTCATTTTTTTATTTCCGATTGCAAAATTACTTAAAAAGAAGCTATTTATATTAACTATTCTCATAATTTTAAAGTTTTATGCACCATATTATGCTTTTATTTCAATGATTCCTTTATTTAATTATTTCAAAGGTAATTAGATTTTGATTTAATTGCTTTAGAAATAATTCATTTGGTTCTATAATTATATTCCTATTAGCTAGCTTCATTAAGGGTAAATCGTCTATATGATCTGTTATAAGCGTATCAATTTCAGTAATACCTTTACTCATTAGATAAGCCATAACATTATTCTTTTTCATGTCTCTAATATTTTCAAATTCTTTATTGAAACTTGACGCAGAAAAATTGGTTCCCAAACAAACTTGAAATTGATCATTTTCTGCGATAATATTAGCATAGCATGATGGCGCTGCGGTCGCTAATATCTTAATATCAAAAGTAGCATCATTTACTTTTGTGATGTCCCGTTTTTTTGATGAAATACTATTTACAAATTTTTGATAATCTATATCAGTTCTTGAAGATATTAAGTTTAAAATATCATATTTCATTCTAGCATGCGAACATAATTTTAGCATCCTAAAAAAAAGTGTAATTCCAACTTTTACTAACAAAACTAAATTTAAATTTTTAATACAAAAAAGCAGCAAATACTTTATAAAATAATGAAACGTATTTATTGTATACAATGTCCCATCTAAATCGACAACTAAAACTTTTTTATTCAAAATGTATCTTTTCCTTTATAATCTTTAGACCATGGAAACCTAACCAATACATTTTTAAAAATATAATAATCTGGTTTTACAATAGACGTTTCTAATGTCCATGATATAACTGCTATTATAATATTGGCATTTGGAAACAACTTACTTACATTGTTTTTAACAACAAACATTGTTTTACCTGTATCTATTGCATCATCAACAATCAAAATATCATGAATTGGCTTTACTAAATTTGAACAAAATTCCAATTCAATTTCTTGACTTGATATCTCCATTAAATGGAAACTTTTAATAGATTTTCTCACCTTTTTAGATTCTATATTTCTCAACCAGTTAGAAATTTTATAAGGCAGAAATTTTAGAAGAAACTGAACGAATTTAAATTTTTTTATTTTATGATCTCTTTGAAGTTTAACCAACTCAAAATTCATAGATTTAAAATAATTATGATTTCTTAATTCTTCAATTAAAAAACCCCCTCCATTTAAAACTCCTATTACAAGTTGAGGCTCGAAATCCAATTTAGAAATTAAATCAACACTTTTTTTTAAAAAAGCCTCTCGATTTAAGGTGATAACTTTCATATTAATGCCTTTTATTCATCTTCAAAGCTAATGTGCCTAATTTATAAAAATCAAATAAGTAAAGATTAACAAATCCTTTAGATAATAAAAACTTGATTATTGGTTTAAAAATAATAAATACCAATAAAATCAATTTCCTAAATTTAAAGAACTTATAATAGATTTGTAAAAGCGCAACATCTTGAATAAAAACTTCATCGTAGTTTATAAATTTTAGTATCTGTATCAAGTTACTAATTGCTTTTTCTGTATCAGATATATATTTTGCATTGTCATCAAGGCCTCCATTCAATACAGGATTATCAATATGAAGAATAGTAATATTTCTTTTTTTTAATTGGTAACCAAATAGGGTGTCCTCATGTCCATAATTAACGAGCCTTTCATCAAATTTTATTATATCTAATATTTCCTTGCTAATTACAAAATTATTTGTCATAAATGACTTATTTGGATTTTTATTTCTAATCTCAAAAGGTTTACTTTCTTTAATTATTCCATATTTCCACCTAAGCTTCTTAGACCATTCATGACATGATTTAGGGTAATTTCTACCTCCACAAATCAATTGATTTGGATGTAGTTTAATTGCGTCAATATAATTAGATAAATAGTTGTCTTTTTGAATAGTAGAATCACAATCTAAAAAAAGAAGCTTATCATATTTTGCATATTCAAGAAACTTATTTCTAATAGCTGATCTCCCTATGTTTTTATGTAATTGAATATAAATTTCTTTTTTGCAATAATATTCATTTAGCATTTTAAAAGAATTATCAGAACAATCATCAATAATGATGATTTCAGAGGGCACATCTAATAATTGTGCCTGGAAAGTCAAAGACTTTACAAGGCTTGTAACATCAAAATTATAAATTGGAATACAAATTGAAATCATTATTTATTAAAAAATTACATACTTTTTTATTTGAATTTAAATAATTTCAAATGAGAGATTAAAGTTTTAAAGTGTTTTCAAAAGGAATCCTATTCAAAATACTGCGTCCTAAAGTAATTTCATCTGCATATTCTAATTCATCACCTACTGAAATTCCTCTAGCAATAGTTGATGTCGTTACTTTGTAGTCTTGTATTTGTTTAAATATATAAAAATTAGTGGTATCACCTTCCATAGTAGAACTTAAGGCAAAAATAAGTTCTTTAATATGTCCCTGTTTTACTTTATTAACAAGTGACTCTATGTTTAAATCATGAGGACCAATACCATCCATAGGTGAAATTTTTCCTCCTAAAACATGGTACAAACCCTTAAACGAACTAGTGTTTTCGATAGCCATCACATCTCTAATATCCTCAACAACACAAATAATCTCTTTATTCCTGTTAAGGTTTGAACAAATTTCACAAAGCTCTACATCACTTATATTGTGGCAAGACTTACAAAACTTAATATCATTTCTCATGGTCTGCAAAGACTCAGATAACGCTATTATCTGCTCTTTAGGCTGCTTTAACATATGAAGAACTAAACGCAAGGCAGTACGTTTTCCTATGCCAGGAAGTTGAGACATCTCATTTACCGCTCGTTCTAATAATTTTGAAGAAAATTCCATGAATGCGAAGGTACTTAATTTTAAAAAAATGCTTTTACTTATGGTAAATTAAAAAGTGTTTTTTTAAAATTTATAATATAAAAGAATTAATTTCGGACATAATTAAAGAGTAGATGTCTTCAAACACAATTATATTTTTAATAGCTGCTTATTTTAGCTTGCTAATTTTAATATCCTATTTTACAGGAAAAAAATCAGACAACAATACTTTTTTTAATGCTAATAAGCAAGCTCCCTGGTATATTGTAGCCTTTGGTATGATTGGTGCTTCACTTTCAGGAGTTACTTTTATATCAGTTCCAGGCTGGGTAGAAGCCTCTCAATTTAGTTATATGCAGGTCGTTTTAGGCTATATTATTGGATATATCGTTATTGGAACTATTTTATTACCGCTTTATTATAAACTGAACCTAACATCTATATACACCTATCTAGAGCAAAGGTTTGGAACGTTTTCCTATAAAACTGGCGCCTCATTTTTCTTAATTTCCAGAATAGTTATAGCTAGTTTTCGATTGTACTTAGTGGCCAACGTACTTCAAACCATTATTTTTAATGACCTTGGAATTACCTTTTGGCAAACAGTTTGTATTACCGTGCTACTCATTTGGGTATACACCTTTAGATCGGGAATGAAAACAATTATATGGACCGATACCTTGCAGACATTATTTATGTTAATAGCTATCGGCATTACTATATACTTTGTTAGTAGTGACCTTGGAATACATAATGGAAATTTACTGGGTTATATTTTAGATAATGATCTATCTAAAACCTTTTTTTTTGATGACTATAAAGCAGGAAACTATTTTTGGAAACAATTTATTTCTGGTGCTTTTATTGCTATTGTTATGACAGGTTTAGATCAAGATAATATGCAAAAAAACCTGACATGTAAATCCCTTAAAGATGCTCAAAAAAATATGTTTTGGTTTACGATTATTCTTACTATTGTAAATTTTTTGGTTTTAAGTCTAGGATTACTTTTAACCGTTTACGCCGAACAACATAGTATTGACGCCCATAAAGATAATCTATTTCCAATCTTAGCAAAAAGTCATTTGGGCTTTGGTATCCTTTCCTTTTTTATTTTAGGCTTAATTGCTGCTGCCTATAGCAGTGCTGACAGTGCTTTAACTTCACTTACAACCTCTTTTAGCTTAGATATTTTAGATATTGAAAAAAAATATAGTATTAACAAACAAGTTTCTACTAGAAAGACAATACATATCCTAATTTCAGTAATTTTAATTTTGACTATTATAACGTTTAAATACCTTATTAAAGACGAAAGCGTTATTGCTAAATTATTTGTTTTTGCAGGCTATACATATGGCCCATTACTTGGTTTATATGCTTTTGGGCTCTTTACTAAACTACAGGTAATAGATAAATTGGTCCCAATAATAGCCATACTTTCTCCTTTTATATCTTATTTTATTAGTGTAAATAGCTATAATTGGTTTGGATTTGAATTTGGGTTTTTCGTTTTAATATTAAATGGATTTTTAACTTTTTTAGGATTAATACTGATTCGTAGAAAGCAATACTAAAGAGCAAGCCACTTCATAAAACATATTGTTTTCATTTAAAATTTTATAAAATTCAGGGTTTTCAGTTCCAGGATTAAAAATGACGCGTTCAGGTTTTAAAGCAACAATATAATCATAATACTCTTTTTGTCTTTTAGGATTTAAATACAAAGTTACCGTATGGACATTTTCATATGGCAACAATTCTGTATCAATATTAACACCTTCAATTATACCCGATTTAAACCCAAAAGCAACAACTTCAAATTTATGATTCACAAGCTTTTGCACCGTTAAATGAGAATATCTATGAGGTTTTAAAGAAGCTCCTAAAACCAAAGTTTTTTTCTGTTTCATAATGTTAAAAAAATGTTAAGACAATTATTACAAGTAACATACTACCACATTAGTCGTCTATCCACTAAGAACCTAATCAGTTCTTTTTAAAAAAACAAATCAAAATAATAATCAATCAAAAAATGAAAAAAATACTTTTAGTATGTTTTCTTTCTATTCTCACTATTATAGAATCACAAGCATCAAATTTAATAACTGATAATGATATAGATGGTACTATCACAGGTAGAGTAATAGATTTAAGTTTGAGCACTCCGCTACCTTATGTAAATGTAATTATTAAAAACGAAAGTGGTAATATTGTTACAGGTGGAATTACGGATGAACAAGGTGAATTCAAAATTGTTGATATACCAGATGGCAAATATTTTGTAAGCATTCAATACATAGGATTTAAAACCATCACCAAAGAAATTAGTTTAGAAAAAGGGAGTCGTAGGATAAACCTAGGCAATATTAATTTAGAAGAGGAAGCTGAGGGTTTAGACGAAGTTACGGTAGTAGCCGAAGTCTCTACCATTCAACAAAGAGTTGATAGAAAAGTTATTACAATAGGAAAAGATTTAGCAGCCAGTGGTTCGGCTTCAGATATCATGGTAGGTATACCTTCTGTTAGTATAGATGCCCAAACTGGAGATATTAGCATGAGAGGCAATTCAAATGTTCGTGTTATGGTAGACGGAAAACTCTCTAATATTCCAACCGCTCAATTACTAAAGCAAATACCATCAACCTCAATAAAATCAATTGAATTAATCACCAATCCTTCTGCTAAATACGATCCAGAAGGTATGAGTGGTATCATAAATATTGTATTACACAAAAACACCATGGTAGGTTTTAATGGTAGTACGAGTGTTGGAATGAGCTACGAATTAGAACCAAAATTCAATAGTTCTTTAAACATGAATTACCGAAATGGTAAATTTAATTTGTACGGTAGTGGTAGTACTAATATTTCTAAAAATGTAAATTACGGTTTCGTTGATAGATTTGAACAAAACACACTGCAAACAGTAGATATCCTAAATAATTCAAAAGCTTATGTTTACAAAGTTGGTTTAGACTTTTATCTTAATGATAAGAATACCATATCAATTTTTACAAATCAAAACTCATATAACGGAGGCATGGGTGGTGGAACAAACATATTTTATAGTGATAGCAGTGTTCAAAATCAGCGTTTTTTGAATGATGATACTAATTCGTCAAATCAATATAACTTCGACTATAAGTTAGACTTCAATAAAGAGGGACAAAATATTGAACTCGAAATAGATTACAATGAATATAGTGGCAATTCAAGAACAGAAAATTTGTTTTCGGGAAATGCGAATAACAGATCTAACTTTTTTGAAATTAATGATTCTCAACGAGACAGAACAACTATAAATTTAGATTATGTCGATCCCTTAAATGAGGATTCAAAATTAGAATTAGGGTTACAAGCGAGACTTTTTAACAACGCCATAAATTATGAATCTAATGGACGCTCTCAAAATACGGCTGGTGAATATATTCCTTCTGAAACAATGTTTGATTATAGTAGGGATATTTATTCTGCCTATGTAAATTATAATAAAAAAATAGACAAATGGAATTTTCAAGCTGGATTGCGCGCCGAAAGCGTAAATGTAGCGACATTGGCAAAAGAAACTGATTTAACGACAGATATAACGACTAACATACCATTTGACAATGACTATTTTGAAGTTTATCCTTCGGCGTTTATAACATACGAAGCCTCTGATAAAAATTCGTATCAGTTAAGTTATAGCAGACGTGTAGACAGACCGGGAGTTGGTCAAGTTAACCCATTACCAGAATTTAACACTCCTTTGATTTCTAAATTTGGAAATCAAGAATTAGTTCCACAATTCACTAATTCTTTTGAATCAAATTACACAAGAAAATTAAAAAAAGGAAGTATTACTGCCGGAGTATTTTACAGAATAATAAAGGATGAAATTTCAACGGTAGTAAAAGTTGATAGAGCCGATTACAATAGACTCATATTAACAGATGACAACTTTAATAAAACCTCATCATATGGTTTTGAATTATCAACTAATTATCGCCCAGCAAAATGGTGGAGCCTAAATGGCAGCTTTGACTTGTACTCTCAAACACAAAAAAGTATTAGTGAATTATTAACGGTATCACCTGAGGTGGCAACGGAAAGTGATATTATTTTAGAAACATTTAAAGTTGATAATGTCGCTTATAACTTCAGAGTATTTAACAATTTTAGTGTAAGTAAAAGTTTAACTCTCACCGCATTTGGATTTTATAGAGGAAAAAATAAAAGTATTCAATTTGATGTAGACCCAATGTATTTTGTTAACCTAGGAATGAGATATAACTTCCTTAACAACAAAGCTACATTTAGTTTTAGCTATAATGATATTTTCAATACAATGAAATTTGCAGGGGAAGCAAACCGACCATTTAAGCAAAATCTTGAGTTTAATTGGGAAAGCAATACTTGGAATATTGGCTTAAACTATCGTTTTGGAGGTGGAAAATACAGAGCCAAGTCAAGAAAACAGCGCGACAACAATGTAAAATCTGGTGGTGGTTTTCTATAGTATAATTATTTAATAACCTTCATAATAGTTGATGGTTAGTGTAATGTTAGGTTATTAAATACAAAAGCTCAAAGTGTAAAAACTTTGAGCTTTCTTTTATAAAAAAACATAACCAAATATGTTAAAATTAAAATTTTATACAATAAAAATAAAATCCCTACGTTAAAAAATGTAATACCATCTATATTATAACGTAGTTTTATAATTTTATTTAGAATTAGTCAGCTATAAAAATTTCCTTAAACGTTAATATAGTTAGTATTATTAAAAAATTTCTCTTAAAACTCGAAATATCTTTTTTTTCGAGTTTTTTTGTTTTTATAGTATACGTTAAAAACGTGTTAAATCTTTAAAAACATGCAATAAATTAATCCTTTTAACGTCATAGTGATTAATAGACTTCCGTAGTAGTGTTAGAAGAAGTTGATTAATAGCTGAAAAAAATCCGAAACTCATAAAGTTTCGGATTTTTTATTAGTAGAATTACCATTTAATAATAGCGCTTGCCCAAGTAAATCCGCTACCAAAAGCAGCTAATACTACATTATCACCTTCTTTAATTTTACCTTCTTCCCAGGCTTCAGTTAACGCAATAATAACAGAAGCGGCCGTAGTATTACCATATTTCATAATATTATTAAAAACTTGATCATCTCTTAATCTAAACTTCTTTTGTATAAATTGAGCGATTCTTAAATTAGCTTGATGCGGAATAAACATGTCGATATCTTCTTTCGTCAGATTATTTTTTGTCAATCCTTCCATAACCACTTCACTAAATCGTACCACAGCATGTTTAAAAACAAACGTGCCATCCATATATGGATAATAAGAAATGTCATCTTCACCTGATTCAATAATTTCAGGAACCCAATGCTTAATACTAGGTGAGGCAACAATTAATTTATCTGCATACTTTCCTTCGCTATGCAAATGTGTAGACAAAATTCCTTTTGAATTATCTTCTTCTCTAGAAAGCACACACGCCCCTGCTCCGTCACCAAAAATAACAGTAACGCCTCGACCCCTTGTTGTTTTATCTAAACCATTACTGTGATATTCTGCGCCTATTACTAAAACATTTTTATACATGCCTGTTTTAATAAATTGATCTGCTACAGATAAGGCATACACAAATCCAGAACATTGATTTCTAACATCTAAGGCTCCTACGGTTCGCATCTCTAACAAATCTTGGATTTGCACACCACATCCAGGAAAATAATAATCAGGACTTAGGGTTGCAAAAACAATAAAATCTATATCATCCTTTGTTAATCCGGCTCTTTCAATAGCTATTATAGCTGCTTTAGCTCCCATAGTAGCGGATGTATCCTCACTTCCTTCAGGAATCCACCGTCTTTCCTTAATGCCAGTGCGCTCTTGAATCCATTCATCACTGGTATCCATTAATTTAGATAAATCACCATTTGTAACCACATTATCTGGCACATATTTTCCTAAACCTGTAATCTTTGAATTGTACATAACCTGTTTAATTTGTTTAAGCAAAGTACAAAATTTAAAGTTTAAAATACAACGATTAAAATAGCTTTTATATGTTAAAACTATTTTAGATAGTGTCAGTTTGTCATATTTTCATACTTGGTACTTTTTTTGTCTTTAAGCCATTGTATTAATAAATATAATTAAAACATATATAACATGACAAAAGGAAATATTAATGTATCAGTAGAAAATATTTTTCCACTCATAAAAAAATTCCTGTATAGTGATCACGAAATCTTTTTACGTGAACTTATTAGTAATGCTACAGATGCGACTTTAAAACTAAAACATTTATCAACTTTAGGAGACACTAAAGTAGAATATGGCAATCCTCAAATTGAAGTTAAGGTAGATAAGAAAGGAAAAAAATTACATATTATCGACCAAGGATTAGGCATGACAGCTGAAGAAGTTGAAAAATACATCAACCAAATTGCATTTTCTGGCGCTGAAGAATTTTTAGATAAATACAAAGATTCAGCTAAAGATTCTGGAATTATTGGTCATTTTGGTCTCGGTTTTTATTCCGCCTTTATGGTTGCTAAAAAAGTAGAAATTATCACCAAATCATTTAAAGATGAACCTGCTGCGCACTGGACTTGCGATGGAAGTCCGGAATTTAGTCTTACTGAGGCAAAAAAGAAAGAAAGAGGAACAGAAATCATCCTTCATATTGCTGATGATTCTGAAGAATTTTTAGAAGAAGCAAGAATTCGTGAACTTCTTACAAAATATAATAAGTTTATGCCTATTCCAATTAAATTTGGAACTAAGGAAATCAACGATCCAGACTTTACGCCTGAAACTACAAAAGACAAAGATGGCAAAGAAACGACTGAGCCTCATAAAAAAATTACGGTTGATGACATAATTAACAATCCTAATCCTGCTTGGACAAAACAGCCAACCGATTTAAAAGATGAGGATTACAAAGACTTTTACAGAGAGTTGTACCCAATGCAATTTGAAGAGCCGTTGTTCCACATTCATTTAAATGTTGATTATCCTTTTAATTTAACAGGGATTTTATACTTTCCAAAAATGTCTAACGACATGCAAATTCAGAAGGATAAAATTCAGCTTTACCAAAATCAAGTTTATGTAACAGATAACGTTGAAGGTATTGTTCCAGAATTTTTAACCATGCTTCGCGGTGTTATAGATTCACCGGACATTCCGTTAAATGTATCGCGTTCGTATTTACAAGCCGATGGCGCTGTTAAAAAAATATCATCTTATATCACACGTAAAGTAGCCGATAAATTAAAATCATTATTTAATTCTAATCGTGAAGATTTTGAAGCAAAATGGAATGATATTAAAATCGTGATTGAATATGGTATGCTTTCTGAAGAAAAATTCTTTGAAAAAGCAGATGCGTTTGCATTATACCCAACAGTTGATGGCACGTATTATACCTACGAAGAACTATTTAATAAAATAAAAGCAAATCAAACAGATAAAGATGATAAGCTAGTTATTTTATATGCTTCTAATAAAGATGAACAACACAGTTATATCGAAGCTGCAAAAGCAAAGAATTATGAAGTGTTGTTACTAGATTCTCCTATTGTATCTCATTTAATTCAGAAATTAGAAAGCACAAAAGAAAACATCTCTTTTGCGCGTGTTGATGGTGATCATATTGATAACCTGATCAAAAAAGATGAAACAACAATTTCTAAATTAGATGAAGACCAGAAAAAAACTTTAGATGAATTATTAAAAGAGGTTATTCCTTCTGAAAAATTTATGGTTCAATTAGAAGCTATGGATAGTAATGCATCACCGTTTATTATCACACAACCAGAGTTTATGCGTCGTATGAAAGAAATGCAGGCAACTGGCGGCGGCGGTATGTTTGGCATGGGTAATATGCCAGAAATGTACAATCTTGTTGTTAATACAAACTCAGAATTGGTTAATGAAATTTTAAATACAAAAACCAAGAAGAAACAAGAACGCCTTATAAACCAAAGTTTAGATTTGGCACGGTTATCTCAAGGTTTATTAAAAGGAGAAGAACTAACAAACTTTATCAAACGTAGTTACGACATGATAAAATAAGTTGTCACGCTGAATTGTTTCAGCAATCTATTATACTAAAAAACCACCTTTAAAAGGTGGTTTTTTTATTTTAGTATAAAATAATAGTAACTTCGTAAAACTAGTTTGGAATAATTTATGCAACGAATTTATATTCCAAGTAACTTTAAAAAATGATGAAACGCCTTTCTTTTATATGCCTTTTTTTTGTCAGCCTTATGTTGGTTTCGCAAACAAATTTAAATGTAAAATCTGATAGTATAAATGAGAACATTGAGACCAATCGTATTGTTGATAGTCTAAAGCATAATGACGGCCCATATATATTCATAGATAAAGACAAAATAATTGAAAAAAAAATTGTCAATGGTAATGTAGAGACTAAAATATTAACGTCAAATACAATAAATACTGAATTTGAATCTGAACCATTTATTTACCATAATGTGGCAAAAATTGCTGTTATAAGTGATGTTCACGGACAGTATGATTTGACTGTAAAAATTTTAAAAAACAACCATATTATTGACGAAAAATTAAATTGGGTATTCGGAAAAGGACAATTAGTTATTGTTGGCGATATTTTTGACAGAGGCCCTAAAGTAACTGAATTATTATGGTTTGTATTTAATCTTGAAAAAAAGGCCGAACAGAATGGTGGAAAAGTACACTTTATTTTGGGCAATCATGAGTTTATGGTGATGCAAAATGATTTAAGATATATTAATAAAAAATATTGGTTGACTGCTAAACTATTAAATACACCTTATAATGAACTTTATGGAAAGGAAACAGCACTTGGAAGGTGGTTGCGATCAAAAAACACAATATTAAACATAAATAACAATTTATTTTTACATGCAGGTATTTCAGAAGTATTTATTTCTAAAGGATTTAACTTAGAAGAAACGAATCAAAAAATAAGACAATCATTATTTGATGACGACAATGAACCTGTGTGGCATGCATTATATGACAAATATTTTGACAATAATGGCCCTATTTGGTATCGTGGATATTTTAGTGCAGATTTTAGAAAAAGAGACATAAATAAACTTTTGAGAAAACTTGATGTAAAACACATTATTATTGGGCATACATCACAAAAAGAGATTAAATCTTTATTTCACAAAAAAATATTGGCGGTCGATTCTAGTATCAAAAACGGTCTTTATGGGGAAATGCTTTTTATTGAAAATGGAAAGTATTATCGCCATACTATGAATGGAGAAATAATTCAACTGGACTAATCAACCAAAATTTCAAATTAAATTCTACTCTTTTCTGGCTTGGTCTAAAACTTCTTTTTTATATCTAATATCATTAATCATGATATCAAAAAAACTAAGGATATAGTCTTTGGCAACATAAAAAGCCGTAGGGTCTTCAAAATAATTCTTATTATCGTCTAAAACCGACAACAATTCTTGTCTTTTTGAAATAAACTCTTGTCTTACCATTTCAAAAATAGTTTCATCTCTAACAAACCCTCTATATTTCCGGTCTCTAACTGATGAGGTACCCAAACTTTCTCCATTTATCTGAGACACTACAGCGTAACTAGCATTTACAAAACCCGCCATATCAAAATCATAAGGTACGGGAGTCATTTTTTTATTGATAAAAAAGAGTTTAACATTATGGAGATACGCTTGTGAAAAATCGGTATTACCAATCATAAACTGAAAAAACGCATTACGTACCGATGTTAAATCATCTTGATTTAAGGGATGTACAAACCTATCATAAATCCTTCCTTCAATTCTTTTGCCTAAGGTTTTATCATCTTCAATAAAAAATCCCTTTAAGTGATGAGCTCTGGTTTTATTATTTTTTATTTGTTCAAAATCAACATCAACTAATCTAGTTTTAAAGTGATATGGAGAAATAGCCTCAAATAATTTATATACTAAATATTCTTTTATCACATTATCATCATTATCACTTTTAAGCAAACAGGGTAATACTACTTTTAAAGATTTATTTCCTTCAAAGGGTGTGTTATTTGAAACAGATTTTTTTATTTTAATTTTTAAAGGTGTAAAATAACAGTTTTTCAGTCTATAATTTCCTCTTGCTCTTAACTTTACAGGCAGGCTTAACCAAGAACTATCATTAAGTTGATAAGACAGATTAGAATCTATATATGTAGAATCATTCGATTCCTTTTTAAGCTGATTCATGGAATAAGATAATTTTATGTGCAAAATATTATCTTCTGAAAAGATTCCTGAATTTACATTAGAAGCCTCACTTTTTAAAGCATCTTGAGAATAAGCATCATTAAAAAGTAACACAGTTATTAAAACGAAGAGATAAGCTATTTGCTTTTTCATATTAATACCTTAACTTTATCAAATATAACAATTTAAAAATAGCCTATCAGACAATATTTATCCATAATAAATTTCAGAACTTATCTAGCCTTGATAATTGCTTTTGTTGCAACATATTGTTTCTTTATGTTCAATATTAGCTTTAATTTAGATTTGACGCTCTTAAGTATTGCCATTATATTCCCGTTGGTTTTTACCATTAGAGGATCATTTAGACGTCGGGAAAATGCCTTAGAACATTTGAGTGATTTTAGAAGTTCACTTAAAACTTTGCATTATTTTTTTATGGGACATGAACGTTTATCAATAGAAGATAAAAATGAAATTCAGAAAATTTTACTTGAGATAAATCAGGATACTTTAGCTCATTTAAGAAATAAAGATTGCACTATTAAAGATCTTGACGACATTGTTGATAAAGTATATCTGTTTACTGTAAATAAAAAAGAATTCATGACCAGAAATTTACGTGATAAAGTCTTTAGGTTTTTGAAAGATCTGCATGAATCTATTGAAAATGTATATGCTATACATACCCACAGAACACCTATAAGCTTAAAAGCCTATTGTCAAATTTTTATTTATATATTCCCTTTTATTTATGCACCAACTATTATCTATAGCATTGGCTCAAATAATTCCCCATGGATTGCTTATTTTATTGTTTTAATTACAGAATTTATTCTAATATCTCTTTACAATATTCAAAATCAATTAGAATATCCTTTTGATAATGTTGGTATGGATGATATAAATCTTGACAATTTTAAAATTGATAGGTAATTCATATACTAAATAACATGGTTTTGAAACCTAATTAACAATTGATAAGATAATTTGTATCGCAGAAAATTTTAACAGCCATTGAATTAACCACCGCCTTTAATCATGGTGGTTTTTTTATTTTTAACCTGCAAGAATCGATTGCTTACTTATATAAAAGAATAAACAAGTATTTTATTCTAACGTCAATACTACAATATTTGAGTCTTATAGTAATCCTAAAGAAATAAATTATTTATAAGTTCATAGAATTCCTATTATACAATGTAATTTTAAACTCGCAATCCACTAAGGTCCAATTATTTTTTTGTAAATTGATTCCTATAAACTAAATTGAATTAGTTTTTATTTTAGTGATGGATGATATTTTTCTAAATAATATCCGGCAATCCATACTGAAACATATTAAAGAGGAAAAATTTAGTGTTAGCCAGTTAGCCTCTGAAATAGGTTTGAGCAGGTCACAATTATTGCGAAAAATTAAATCCTTAACAGGTAAATCCGCCAATCATTTAATTCGGGAAATACGCTTGGAAGAAGCGGCCCAACTGCTTAAGAATTCTAATTATACGGCGTCTGAAATATCGTATCTGGTAGGATTTAGCAGCCCCTCTTATTTTAGTAAGTGTTTCCTTAATCGTTTTGGTTTTACTCCTGGAGAATTTAAAAATCAAGGCAGCGATATAATTAAAAGTATAACAAAGGTCGAGGTTACCCAAAAAGTTCATCAAAATAAATTAAGTCAATTATTTTATACGATACCCGTAATTATTATTGCTGTTGTTGGTTACTTCTTATATAGCAATTCAATTAACCAACTAAAAGAAACAAAATTTCAGTCAGCTTCAATTGCCATACTGCCATTTTTAAATCTATCAGATAATAACAACCAAGAGTACTTTGTAGATGGAATTACGGAAGCCATAACATTAGAGTTATCAAAATTTGACGCTTTAAGGGTTATATCAAGAACTTCTTCGATGAGTTATAAGGGAGGTGTTAAACTTTCCAGTGACATAGCGAATGAGCTTAATGTAGATTATTTATTAGAGGGTTCCGTTTTATTTGGTGGAGACAGCATAAAAGTAATCGTTCAACTTATAAAGCCTTTCCCTGAAGAAAAACACATCTGGCAAGAAAGTTACCATCAGAAGTTCGAAAATATTTTACAACTTGTTAGTAGCGTTTCAAACCAAATTTCGAAAGAGATCAACGCAAAAGTTTCGCCAATAGATATAGTTCCTAATATTTATAAAGTTAATATGGAATCTTACACCTATTACTTAAAAGGCCTTCATTTATGGAATCAACAATCTGATAAAACTATGATTAGTTGCATAGAGAACTTGCAAAAATCGATCGCGCTGGATTCAAGCTTTGCACCTGCCCATGTAACACTAGCAGAGGCCTATCTAACTTTAAATAAATTCATAAACAATAACGAAGAAAAGCCTCTAAACAGAGAAAAAAGTAGGAACGCCATCAAAAAAGCATTAGAACTGGATAATAACTTAGCAGCAGCTTATATTACCAAAGGGAATATCTTAGGGAAATGTGACTGGAATTGGGAGGAAATGAAAAATTTGGTGGAAAAAGGCCTTAAACTAGACCCCAACAATGCTTATGGACATAAGTTGTTATCTGATTATTATTTGTTGAATAATAATTTTGATATGGCCATAAAGGAAGCATTAGTTGCTGAAAAACTCGATCCAATGAATCCATATATAGGAACTTGGGTTGGTGTCATTTATAGTATGGCCAACGACTATGAAAGATCCATAAGACAATTCCACAAAGTGCTGGAAATTTTCCCAAATTATGGAAGCGTTTTAAGTGAATTAGGATTCGTTCAATATCTCAACGGGCAAAGAAATGATTCGAAGAACTCCTTCATAAAGTTACAAGAAATTCGGGGTAACTATGAAATGGTAAAAGCCTATAATGAAGAACCCATGGAGAATGTTTTTAGGTTCTGGCTTTCTAATGTCAAGACGAGTAATCCAAAGTATTGCTCCTACCCTATTTTAACGGCACAAGTGCACATGCTTATGGATGAAAAAGAAGAAGCCTTAGAATATCTGGAAATTGCTTATAATTATCACTTTGAATATTTACCTACAATGTTATTTAGACCTGAGTTCAAAAGCCTACATATAGAACCCAGATTTAAACGACTGGTAAATAAAACAGGGGTAACAATGAATACTAATTTCCTTATGAAACCTTTTGACACTAATTTTAAAGATTAACCCTTTTCTCTCCCATTTTAAATAATTAAATGCTTTTTAATTATAATTTTTATATCAAAAAGCATAAGGTTTTGCTGCACAGTTAATACTTTGCAAGAAGCTATTCTATTTAATTTTAATGTATAAACTTTAAATATTATAGTTATGAAAACTAAACTTTACAAATTGTGCTTTTATGCGCTGGCAATTGCAATGATTTTTACTTTTAACAGCTGCTCACAGGACGACTTAAACATACCTCAAAATGAGGAAGTAAGTAAAACAATCCTTGAAAAAACATTTTCAAAAAAGAAAGTTTCATTTGCAAGCGGACAGGCCGGATTAATTTGGAATGGGAGTTTCGAAAGTTTTGCCTTTCATGCAATAAAAGATGCCGACGGTAATGTTTTCGGTTCTTATGAAGCGCATGCCCCAGGGTCAGAATTAAGAACACACGGTACTATTGATTGCTTGATTTTTATTGATGATAATACAGCAGCGATGGCTGGGTATATGACACAAGTTGCAAGTGGAAGTGTGTTTGGTGATATTCCAGTTGGAACGGAAATATGGTTTAAGGTAAGGGATAATGGCGAAGGCACATCCTCCATTGATCAATTTTCAGGTTATTGGAATTTTGATTTTTACTACTGCGGTGATTGGCCAGGTGCTCCAATGGATAATATCGTAAATGGAAATATTCAAGTTAACCCATAAAATTTTGATTAATTATTAAAATTAGTATAAGCTGTTTTAGTATATTCTGAAACAGCTTTTTATCATTTTGATTTCAGAAACTATAAAGATTTGATTGTCTATGCAAAAATTATAGATAAATCTTTTCTTATCTTTTAAAATAGTTAAATACTTCATAATTACAACAATTACATCAAAACGTATAAGTTTTTGCAGCAGAGTTGATACATTTCAATCCGTTATTCTGTTTAATTTTATTACACAAATTTAAAATTAAAATATGATGAAAAATTTAAAATTATTAATGGCAAGTCTTGTTGTTTCTTGTTTTTTTATAACAACAAATGTAAATGCTCAAGGAAATTCTTCTCAAGTTGATTATGGTGAAGGTTCTTTTTACTGTCCATGTGCAGGGGAAGAGTTAATATTGACTTATGCATGGCATGAGGTTATAAATAAAAAGTTCTACCATTCAAATATGAAGGTAGATGCCGTTGGAGAAACCACTGGAGAAAATTATGTAATCAAGGAAATATGGAGACACAATCTACCTTATAATCCTTATGAAAATGAGAAGAGAGTTTTTAATATTACCCAAAAAGGCAAAAAAATAACAACCGATTATTATATGATTATAGATGGTGATGGAACTCAAATTAGATGGTACTGTGATTCTGGAGCATTTTAATTCAAGATATCGTTAATCAAAACTATTTCAAAATTATTTTAGATTAGAAAAATTTCTAATCGCTCTTATTTTCTTCTTTTTAACATTAAGATTAGAAAGAGGAAAATAAGAGCGATAACTCTATATTATAATTTAACTCCAAACGGCTTAAATACTTAAATTTTAATACATAGTAACGAACCAATTATATTATTTGTAAAGGGTTCTTGCTTCTATTAATGCTGCGTTATACGATTCATTGGTCTCAAAATATTACAGGTACAATAATTGACTATAATAATCCATTGGAATTTGCTGCTGTCGCAATTACAAACCCGATAAATTCAACATTTATAACCTAAAGGAGTTCTAGTAAATTTGATGAATATAAATTAACTGAAATATCTAAAGGTAAAAGAACTTAGAAGTTGTGTCATGCTTCCCGTTAGCTATGGAGATAGTGAAAATGATTGGTTGGGTCACCTTTCTAAAGTAAGAAAAAGTAAAGAAGATTTAGTAACCGTTCTAGATTAAAAAACTCAATAAATCTAGTTAAAAAACCACCTTGAAAAAACAAGGTGGTTTTTTTGTTACATTTAAGGTATGCAAATTATCTCTACAAACATAGCAAAACCAACTACCATTATCTGGAATAATGAAAAGGTAATTACAGGCATCTATAAAACACCCACAAAAAAACCAATTTATTTGCATAAAGATAGTGTAAAAGGTGATGAAATCTCAGATAAAAAAGTTCATGGCGGTGAATTTAAAGCTTGCTATTTGTTTTCTGAAAATCATTATGAATATTGGAAGACATTATATCCTAATCTAGATTGGAATTATGGAATGTTTGGAGAAAACCTAACTGTTTCTAATCTTGATGAAACGAAATTAATCATTGGGAATATATATAAAATTGGCGATGCATTAGTTCAAATTACGCAACCCAGAGAACCCTGTTTTAAATTTGCATATAAATTTGGCAGTCAATCTGTGCTTAAACAATTTATAGATAATGGTTTGTCTGGCACTTACGTGCGTGTATTAAAAGAAGGCTTTGTAAAAAATGGTGATGAGTTTCTGCTTATTGATCAAGCACAAAACAGCTTAACGACATTTCAATTTTTTAACCTACTGTTTTCAAAAGAAAAAGATAAAAATCTAATAGAAAGAGTCATTATCAATGAGGCTATT
Organism: Yeosuana sp.; assembly: GCF_057126245.1. NCBI lineage: Bacteria > Pseudomonadati > Bacteroidota > Flavobacteriia > Flavobacteriales > Flavobacteriaceae > Yeosuana > Yeosuana sp. Next base: position 158,422 of record NZ_DBNGMQ010000077.1, read on the forward strand.
CCTTTAAAAAAGAGAAAAAAATTAGCAATTCTTTTAACTAAATAGTTTAATATAAAAATAAAAAACAAGCATATTTATTTAATAAATTAAACTAACAAATATTGTCATCCATTAATAAAATAAGATTATACCTTTAAATTAAGAGTACTAATTAATATAAGTCACAAAATAAGGACAAATTTAAATAGTATAATTGGTTTTAAAGAGTTTTTAAAGAACGAGAATCTTACCATTCAAGAGAGAAAATTTTATATTGAAATTATTGAATCAAACTCAAAAAAACTTTTAAATTTTATAGATAACTTAGTTGATATTTCTAAAATCCAATCGAATAGTCTTAAACCGATTATTGGGGAATGTCACCTTTCCAAATTAATTAAAAATTTGGAAGACAAATTTAATCATATAAAAAAATTAATCCGAAAGCGAAAGTCATCATACAAACAGCGTATGCTATACCAGATAAAAAGGAGAAATGTTATAAAATAGGTTGTGTAGATTATATAACAAAACCCATCGTAAAGGAAACTCCTTTTAAAACATTAATCATTGGTTATAAAAAGCATTTAAAGTAAGCACTATCCATTTGGTTACTTTTTAATAACATATAATATGTAGTTTTTATTTTAAACTATCTTTGTACGAAATAACTTTTCATGTCATTTAAAGACTTACAACTTAATAAACCTATTTTAAGAGCAATTGCCGAAGCTGGCTATGATAATCCAACGTTGGTTCAAGAAAAAACCATTCCTTTTGTATTAGACAAAAAAGATGTTATTGTATCTGCTCAAACAGGTACTGGTAAAACGGCAGCTTTTGCTTTGCCAATTTTACAACAATTATTTAATAAGCAAGATACATCAAAAAAAAGTAAAAAAATAAAAGCTTTGGTGGTAAGTCCTACTCGCGAATTGGCCTCACAAATTGAAGCTAACTTCAAAGCGTACAGCACCTATACTAATTTAAGAACGACAGTTGTTTTTGGAGGTATTTCTATTGAACCACAAATAGATATTTTAAAAAAGGGCGTTGACATTTTAATTGCTACCCCTGGACGTTTACTTGATTTACACAAACAAGACATTGTAAATTTAGATTATGTTGAAATCTTAGTTTTGGACGAAGCCGATTTGATGCTAGACATGGGTTTTATTGACGATGTTAAAAAAATTGAGCGTCTTTGCTCAAATGAAAAACAGATTCTATTATTTTCAGCTACTATTCCATTTAAAGTGGAACAATTAGCTAATACACTTTTAAATAACCCAGAACGCGTTGAAGTAACTCCAAATTCATCTACTTCAAAAAACGTCAATCAAGTGTTGTATTATGTGCCAAAACGCAATAAAATAGAATTGTGCTTGCACTTACTACGAAATACAATAAAAGGAAGTATTCTTATTTTTAGACGCACAAAATTTGGTGTTGAGAAACTAGAACAAACCCTTTTAAAAAATGGTTATAAAGTAACAAGCTTGCATGGAGATAAAAATCAAAATGATAGACAAACTGCTTTAAAACAACTTAAAAGCAAACAAGTAAATATTTTAATAGCTACCGATGTTGCAGCTCGTGGTATTGATATTGACCATTTAGATGCTGTTATTAATTTTGATTTACCAAATGTACCAGAAACCTATGTTCATAGAATAGGCAGAACTGCAAGAGCAGGAAACACGGGAACGTCATACTCTTTTTGTTCTGCTGATGAAAAAACATATGTAACCACCATTCAACAACTTATTCAAATGCAACTAGATGTGGTTGAAGACCATCCATATCCTTTAGACCCAAAAGCAAAAAAAGAAATTCATAAAACTCCTGGAAAGAGTAAATATAAAAAAGGGCGAAAAAGCGAAGCTAGTAAGAAGAAAAAGAAGCGCTGGTATTAATCTTTTAACGTTCCAAACGTTGGTTAAAATGATGTTTTAAAAACGGAATTTGCACACAGAGCATCAAACCAAATAGAGCAATTGCATAAGTAAATGTTTTAGATAATGTAAAGTTTGTTAATGCATTAGGGATTTTATTATTAAAAATTACACTAAAGTCCATTGAACTTATTAAACTTGGTGATGCTGTTTCTGTCGAAAAAATCAAATAGATTGTAAGTGATAATAGGGATGCAATAATAAAAAACCATCCTGTTTTTGATATTAATGGTTTATATGCCGTTACACTATTATTTAAAGTTTCAATTTTAGACATTACAGATGTAGTAAAATGAAAAGATGGCCTTTCTAATGGTGCATTTTTTAATACTTTCTCTGTTAATTTCTCTAAATGCTTATCTGCCTCTTTCATAGTGTTCAATTATTTCTGGTTCTAATTTTTGTTTCAAAATAAATGCTAACTTTTTTCTGCTTCTAAACAATTTTACTTTTACGTTGTTAGGTGTAAGCCCCATAGCTTGAGACATCTCTTCCAAGGATTGATCCTCAAAGTAATATAAAGTTATTAAAAAACTATCATCACTTGGCAATAATGCTATACAATCTTGAATAGTCTTTTCTCGTTCTTTATTTTCTAAGTTAACTAAAGCATTATCTATTGTATTTAGTTCATGCTCCGTAAATTCATCTATAGCCACATCGTTTGAATGCTTTTTATTTTTTTTCAATCTATCTAAACTCGTATTATAAGCTATCTTATAAATCCAAGTTGAAAATTTTGAATCACCTTTAAACCTATTTAACGACTTAAATACTTTTATAAATGTATCCTGAGAAACTTCTTCTGCTTCTTCCCTATTCTTTAGCATTCTTATGGTTAATGTAAATACTAAATCTTTATAACGATCTACTATTACGGAGAATGCATTCGCATCACCCTTAAGAATTAAATTGATGTAATGTTGATCGTTGGTGGTCATTTTAATAATAAGACGACTTATTCAGACCTAAGGTTACATCAAATAAAAATATTTTTTATAAAAAAATGTAACCTAAATATATTTAGCGTCGTCATAAGCTATGAACACATTAAAAATAATCAATTAAAAACAAACAATTAAAAACAAACAATTATGGGATCAGAATTAATTATAGTACCGATTATGTTTGCGGCTGTCTTTGGTATATTTTACTTATACCTTTCTACTCGAAACAAAGAACGTTTAGCACTTATAGAAAAAGGCGCAGATGCAAGTATTTTTATGAAAGGAAAAGGTCATACCGCACCAATTTGGAAAGTATTAATCTTAAACCTTGCCTTATTATTAATGGGAATAGGTGTTGGAACTTTTATTGCTTCAATATTAGATACCTATTCAAATTTAGACTCAGACTCAGTATATCCTGCTACTATATTTTTAATGGCTGGTGTTGGTCTATATATAGGCTTTAATATGACCAAGAATTTAGATAAAGAATAAGTTAATTATCAAACTAACTTAAAAAAACTGCTTTTTTAAAAGCAGTTTTTTTATTTTATAATAAAATCAAAATACGTTTCTGGAAATGGTTCTTGATTTAATGTAAAATGCCACCATTCTTTTAGGTAATTTCTAAAACCATGTTTTCGCATTACTTGTTGTAATAATTTCCTATTCGCTTTTTGTTTTTCTGTAATCCCCTCAAAATTTAGCCAAGATTTTTGTCCGAAAAAATCATACGGACTCCCCATATCTAGGGGTTCTCCTGTATTGCCATCAATAATAGTCAAATCGAGAGTACTTCCTTTACTATGCCCTGATCGTTTTGCAATATAGCCTTCAATAAATAAATCTTTTTTATTAACATCGGGATAAAACAGGTGTTTATTTATAGTATCATTTAAATCATTAGCCCAAGTCATAAAATGATTCACAGCTCTTTGAGGCCGATAACCATCATATACCTTTAAACATAAGTTTTGTTCTTCTAATTCTTCCTGAACTTTCCTTAATGCATCCGCTGTTTCCTTACTTAAAATAAGCGTATTTGATTGATATCCGTTAATGGTTTTACCAACAAAATTATTTGACGTATAATATTTTAATTCAACAGTTATATCTGGTATCACATCCTCTACATAAACGAAACCATCAGGTAATTGTGGAAATGCATTAAAAGATATAACAAAGACTAACAAAAACAATCTAGATTTCATAAAAACATCCATTTGCGCTAAATTAGAAAAAATTAATTTTCGGATATAATATATACGTAAATTTAAACGCAAGAAATTAATATCATGAAACAAATATTATAGCTAAAATGTTTTACAACGATGCCGTTAAATTAAATATGAAAGATGCTGACGTAGTGTACTACAAAAATTTCTTTAGCCAAGAATTATCAGATTTTTATTTTAAAACATTATTAAAAGATATTGAATGGCAAAAAGACACTATTAAAGTGTTTGGAAAAACCTATTTACAACCTAGGTTAACTGCGTTATATGCGAATAATAAAAACCCATACTCTTATTCGAATTTAACCCTTTACCCAAAAGCATTCACAAAGGAACTCAACCAAATTAAAGAACAAATAGAGACAGAAACTCAAACAAGCTTTACAAGTTGTTTGGCAAATTTATATAGAAACGGACAAGACAGTAATGGTTGGCATGCAGATAATGAAAAAGAATTGGGAAAGCAACCTATTATAGCGTCTGTTACGTTTGGAGCAGAACGTATTTTCCATTTTAAACATAAACACCAACCTAGTCTTAAAGCTAAGCTATTTCTAAATCACGGTAGTTTATTAATAATGAAAGGACTTACTCAAACCCATTGGCTGCATCAACTTCCTAAAACCCAAAAAGAGATAGGAAAACGAATTAATTTAACTTTTAGAATTATTGCATAAAAAAAAACCAAGATCCCTCAATCTTGGTTTTTCGTCTATTTGCTTTTTTATTTTGAAGATAGATTTAGGGTCTCTATAACTACTACAAAATGCAAATATTAATTAATTAATCCATTGAACTAAAAAGTTTAATTCTTAGTACACGTCAAATGTATAATTAAAATTAAAATAAAACGATTAACTGTATATTTTTTCGATGAAATGCATATTATTTTAACGTTTGTAGATAAAAAGGTAATTATTCAAATTCAAAGAAGAGTGAAATATTTTTAAAAGCATAAAAAATTTAAGCATAAAAAAACCGAGATCCCTCAATCTCGGTTTTCCATTAATCTGCTTTTTATTATGAAGATAGATTTAGGGTTTCTATATCTATTACATAATGCAAATATTAATTAATTAATCCATTGAACTAAAAAGTTTAATTCTTAGTACACATCAAATGTATAATTAAATTTAAATAAAAACGTTTAAATGTATTTTTATTCGACGAAATACATGTTATTTTAACATTTGTAGATAAAAACGTCTGTTTATTGACAAAGTACATCATCAAAAAATGATTATAATTATTAAAAATAATCATAGTCAATACTTAATTTTAATATATTTTTAGACCATCAAATAATAAACTAAATGATTACGCAGTTTATAACGACATAAACTATAATTAAGTTATTAAAAATGAAAACAAAGATATTTATTATTCTACTTTTTGGTTTTTTAAGAACATTTTCCCAGGATAGCAACTTTACATCTCAAGATATTTCAGTTAATTACTTAATTGATGGTACACTTTTACTTCCTAAAGAAATTGAAAAACCAAATTTAGTTATTATTATTGGTGGCTCTGGTCCTACGGACAGAAACGGAAATCAAAGTTTTTTAAAAAATAATTCATTAAAAAAATTAGCCGAAGCACTTTCTAATAATAACATAGCAACTTTTAGATACGATAAACGTGTAGTAAAGCAATTAAAAACTGGTAGCGTAGATCGCGACATTATGTTTGATGATTTTGTTAAAGATGCTAGTTCAGTTATAAAATATTTTAATAATAAAGCCTATAATCATATATATGTATTAGGGCACAGCCAAGGAAGCTTAGTTGGTATGTTAGCCGCTGAAGAAAACATGGTAGATGGATTTATTTCTATCTCTGGTGCAGGACAATCAATTGATAATATTGTGATTGAACAAATAGAAAAAACATATCCTATTTTTTTAAATGATACTAAACGAATATTTAATATTTTAAAAAAAGGTAAAAAAACTGATAATTATCCTCCAGAGTTAGCATCTGTATTCAATATAGACATCCAATCTTTTATGATGAATTGGATGAAATACAATCCACAAGAAGAAATTAAAAACCTTCAAATACCCATTTTAATAATTAATGGATCAAAGGATTTACAAGTAGATGTTAAAGAAGCCAACTTACTTAATGAATCAGCAGCTAATTCAACTCTAAAATTAATTGAAAACATGAATCATGTTTTAGTAACCATAGAGGGTGATAATTTAGAAAACTCAAAATCATATAATGAAGTTATGAGAAAAATATCACCGACTCTGATAGAAACAATAATAAGTTTTATCAAATAAAAATACAAAAAAAGCATCCTTAAGAGATGCTTTTTTACTAACCAACCAAAATTATAATTACATGCCTTAAGTTTAAAGTAACCACTCAATAAACTTTTAAATATTTAATGTAATTACTTCTATTAGTACAATGACTGTGCCAAAACAATAGCTTAATATTATTTTAGTAATAATATTTTGGTATTTTTATCAAAAAAAAATAATGGGTAATTCTCCACTTTTTACAAACGACACTGTTGTATTTGGCTTATTAATGCTTGGTTTAGGGTTCATTTTTTATACAGAGTCTAAAACATCTGGATTTTGGCATAAATTCTACAAGATAGTTCCTGGTTTATTTGTAGCCTATATGATACCCTCTTTATTTACAACGGTGGGACTAATAGCTCCAGAATGGGAAACAATCAACGCTTCTGGAGAGACTATAAAACATAGTACAAATTTATATTATGTTTCTAGTAGATATTTATTACCCGCAGCTTTAGTATTAATGACTATAAGTATCGATTTAAAAGCCGTTTTTAATTTAGGATGGAAAGCTTTAATCATGTTTTTTACAGGTACATTAGGTATAATCATTGGTGGCCCAATAGCCATATTACTAATCTCTATGGTATCACCAGAAACGGTTGGTGGCGCAGGACCAGATGCCGTCTGGAGAGGTTTATCGACGCTTGCAGGAAGTTGGATTGGTGGTGGTGCAAACCAAACAGCGATGCTTGAAATTTATGGCTATAATCAAAAACTATATGGAGGTATGGTATTTGTTGATATCGTTGTTGCAAATATCTGGATGGCCATATTATTAATAGGAATTGGAAAATCAGACCGTATTGATAAATGGTTAAATGCTGATAATACCGCTATAGAAGCCCTAAAAGAAAAAGTATCAACCTTCAGTAATAAAGTAAAACGAAACCCTTCGTTAACAGATTTAATGATTATGGCTGCCATTGCGTTTGGTGCTGTAAGTTTTTCACATTTTTTTGCTGGTTATTTAGCTCCTTATTTTGAAAGTCTTATAGTAGGAATTGAATCTGCAACAACCAGAAATATTTTTACCTTTTTAGGGTCTGAGTTCTTTTGGATGATAAGTATCTCAACTTTAATTGCCATCCTATTATCATTTACAAAAGCCAAAAATTATGAAGGTGCAGGCGCAAGTAAATTTGGAAGTGTATTTATCTATATTCTCGTAGCATCCATAGGAATGAAAATGGATTTAACACAAATATTTGATAATGCTGGATTAATTTTTATTGGAATTGTCTGGATGACCATTCATGCTGGTTTATTAATTTTAGTTGCCAAACTCATTAAAGCACCCTACTTCTTTTTAGCTGTTGGTAGTCAAGCTAATGTTGGTGGTGCAGCCTCTGCTCCTATTGTTGCTTCAGCTTTTCATCCATCATTAGCAACTGTAGGTGTTTTATTGGCTGTTTGCGGCTATGCCATTGGAACAGTTGGCGCAATTTTATGTACTATTTTATTAGAGTTAGCATCTATAAGCTAATTGTAAATATTGTCATCACTTAATTTTTTTTAAATCTATAATTATAGGATATTTGCTTTCTAAATCATATTTATGTTAATAAAAAAACTATCTATTTTATTCGTCTTATTAATAATATTTTCATGTGGTGAAAAACAGCATGATTTAACGGTTAAAACAAACATTAAAGGATTAAAAAAAGGAACTGTTTATCTTAAAAAAGTAAACGATACAGCTTTAATAACAGTTGACTCGTTTGCTGTAAATGGTGTTTCTGAATTTGAACTATATAGTGATTTAGAATCTCCCGAAGTCTTCTTTTTATATTTAGATAAAAATAGTAGTGAAAACGACAGGATTCCGTTTTTTGCAGCTAAAGGAGTTACAGAAATAAACACAAGCCTAAAAAACTTTGTTTTTGATGCAAAAATAAACGGCTCAGTTCAACAAAAAACTTGGGAGGACTATAAACTAATGATGTCTCGCTTTAATGAACGAAATCTTAATCTTATAAAGGAAAATTTTGAAGCTCAACAAAATGGTGATACAACCAAATTTGATAGCATTCAAAAAGTGTCTGAAAGTTTATTAAAAAGAAAATACTTATACACTGTAAATTTCGCCTTAAACAATAAAGACAGTGAAGTTGCCCCTTATTTAGCACTTTCTGAATTATATAATGCTCAAGTTAAATACTTAGACACTATTAATAACTCGTTAGCACCAAAGGTTAAAGCCTCTAGATATGGAAAAGAGCTGCAATCATTCATTGAGTCTATAAAAAACACAGAGCAACCTTAAATAACATTATTCTTTTTTTTATATACTTACTAAAGGTTATAGTCCTTATTATTATTTGAAAGTAAATTAAAAATTGGCTTCATTGTAACTTCTATTTTTTTAATAAATATATGTTATTAAATAAACTATTAAAAAACAAATGGTTTAAATACGTAGTTAAAGGCTTATTAGCTTTAATCGTTTTAAATGTAGTGTTTATAGCAAGTATATATGTTGGCTTTTGGGGAAAAGTACCTTCTATAAATCAACTAAAAGACCTTAAACAAAGTCAAGCCTCGCAAGTTTTAGATGTCAATAATACGCTTATTGGAAAATACTATTTTTATGATAGACAATCCATTTCATATATTAATTTTCCTCAACATCTCATCGACGCTCTAATAGCTACTGAAGACGCTCGATTTTATAAACATCATGGTATTGATACCAAAAGTCTGTTCCGCGTATTTTTTAAAACCATTTTATCAGGCGATACATCTTCTGGAGGAGGAAGTACCATTACCTTGCAATTGGCTAAAAATTTGTTTGGTAGAAGAGATTTCGGGCCATTAAGTATTGTTATAAATAAAATAAAAGAAAGTATTGTTGCCTCAAGAATAGAAGACATCTATTCAAAGGAAGATATTCTTACGTTTTATCTAAACACGGTACCTTTTCCTGATAACACCTATGGCATCGAAAGTGCCTCTCTTAAATTTTTCAACGTTCACACAAAACAACTAAATATCTCTCAAGCCGCAACCTTAATAGGGTCATTAAAGGCAAATAATAGCTATAACCCAAGATTATTCCCTGAAAAATCCCGTTCAAGAAGAGATGTAGTTATAACACAAATGGAAAGATATGGGTACTTAAGTCCAGACGAAATTACAAAAAGTATAGCTATTGATATGGTATTGGATTATCAATATTATGCTCCTAATGAAGGCATAGCTCCTTATTTTAGAGCTGAAATAAAAAAACAATTAGACAGCTTACTTCAACAAGATAAGTTTAAAAAACCAAATGGTGAAACTTATAACATTTTTCAAGATGGGCTTAAAATTCACACGACATTAGACTATACCATGCAACGCTATGCTGAAATTGCAATGCGGGAACACATGGCTAAATTACAAAGTGTTTATGAAAAAGCTTATGGACAACATGCTCCATGGCTAAAAAAGAAACCTGCTTTTTTAGCCTCTAAAAAACGTTTAAAAAAATACAAGACCTTAAAAGCTTTAAACATAACAGAAACCGATATTGAAGACTCTTTAAAAATACATCAAGAAAAAGAGTTATTCTCATGGGATGGAAATATAATAAAATCCGTTTCAACTTTAGATAGCCTAGAATACTATATGAAATTTTTAAATTCTGGACTCGTATCGATAGATCCCACATCGGGTGCTATAAGAGCTTATGTTGGGGGTATTGACTATCATTTTTTTCAATATGATCATGTATCACAAAGCAAACGTCAGGTGGGTTCAACCTTTAAACCAATTGTTTATACAGCTGCTTTAGAATCTGGCATGAAACCTTGTGCGTATTTTTCTTCTAAAGCAATCACATATACTGATTACGACGATTGGACACCAATAAATGCCTCAGACACAGAAGATGATGATATGAATTATTCGTTAGAAAAGGCATTGAGTAACTCAATAAATACCATTGCTGTAAAGGTACTGCATGAAACCGGTATCGATAATGTAATTGCACAGGCAAAAGATATGGGGATTTCTAGTAACATAGAAGAGGTTCCTTCAATTGCCCTTGGCACCTCAAATTTAAGTTTAATAGAGCTGGTTAAAGCCTATACGTGTTTTGTCAATGATAGTAAAGTGACCTCTCCTGTTTTTATCACAAAAATTGAAGATAAAGAAGGTCATACTATTGCGTCATTCAATGATCTGAACACGAAACAACCAACTAAAAAGGCTTTTAGTGACTACACCAGACAGGTTATGTTGGAGTTTTTAAAGGCAACTGTCAATAATGGTACTGCACAACGGCTAAGAAGCTCTTATGGCTTTAATAATGATATTGCAGGTAAAACAGGAACGACCCAGGACAATAAAGATGGATGGTTTGTTGGAATCATGCCAAATTTAGTGACTATAACTTGGGTAGGAAATGATAATCAGCAAATTGGTTTTAGTAATACATCTATTGGTCAAGGTGCTAATTCTGCACTTCCAATTTTCGCAAACTACTTACAACTATTAAATAAGGATCAAAAATACAACGCCATTACTAAGGCTACTTTTGAGAAACCTTCAATTGACGTAATAGAAGATTTAGATTGTGAGTTAGCAAAAAAAGATGGCTTCTTTAAACGCCTTTTTAGTACCGATTCGAAGAAAAAAACTTTTAAAAAGAAGAAAGGCTTTTTTTCATGGCTTAAAGGCAATAAAGATTGATATGTCTAAAGTAAAACTTTAAACCAATGTGTGATACCAAAATATATTATAATAAAAAAATTCAGTATGTAACTGAACTTTTTAACGAGCCGATAGAGGGACTCGAACCCACGACCTGCTGATTACAAATCAGCTGCTCTAGCCAGCTGAGCTACATCGGCCTTTTAAACGGATGCAAATATAATCTCAAAAATTATATTTGCAATAGGTTCGATAAATATTTACCCTAGTTTATTGATTTTTTCAATAAGTGCTCTTCCTTTTTCTTCAAGTTCAGAACTAACTGCTTTAAAATGTGCTTTTTTGTTTTCAACTTTTCTATCGTTTACCTTAGCAATTAAAGTGTCAAAGGTGCCAATAGCTTCATCTATAATTTCTTCACTTTTTTTTGTGTCTTTATCTGTGTTTGAATATTCCCAAACATAAACTGCTTCAATAATATCGCCTAAAACATAATTAATATCCTTTTTTAGGTCTCTAACATTTGCCATATTTAATAATTTTATTTGTTGCAAAATTACACATTAACTTGTAATAGTGCATTAATTTCGATGAGAATTTAATTCCTTAGAATTGCTGCTAATTATTGTCCAGAATAGGTCACAAAATTTCTAGGGGTTTCATAAAGAACCACCTCTAAATCAAATTTATCTTCCAATTTAGCCTTTATCTTATTATAAATGATTACAACTATATTTTCTGCAGTTGGGTTTAAGTCTTTAAACTCGGGGACATCTAAATTTAAATTTTTATGATCAAAAGCATCTTCTATTTCAGACTTTATAATGTTCTTTAAAATTTTAACATCAATCACAAAACCCGTTTCTTGGTCAATTTCACCCGTAACATTAGCTATTAATTCGTAATTATGTCCATGATAATTAGGATTATTGCATAAGCCGAATACTTCATCATTTTTTACAAAACTCCAATCTTTTCTATACAATCTATGGGCAGCATTAAAATGAGCTCTTCTACTAACTGTTACTTTCATTGCCTAATATATTTATATGTTGATAAAAATTTTCAAAAATAATTTTAAACCATTCAGTATATAATTGTGGATTTTTATCCATGTCATTTTTAATATCTTCTAAAGACATCCATTTCCAATCTGCTACTTCCTCTGGGTTTATTTTTGGATATCCATCATATTTACCTATCACAATATGGTCATACTCATGTTCAGTCAAACCATTATCAAACGGTGCTTTATAAATAAAAGAAATTGACTCTTGCAGTTCTACAACAAACCCCATTTCTTCTTTTAAACGGCGTCTACCAGCTTGAATATTGGTTTCTCCTTCTCGCTGATGACTACAGCACGTATTAGTCCATAATCCTGGTGAATGATATTTATCTAAAGCACGTTGCTGAAGCATCAATTCATTTTTTTTATTAAAAATAAATACCGAAAATGCTCGATGTAAAAGCGCCTTTTTATGAGCTTCCATTTTAGGCATAAGTCCAATTGGCTCATCGTTTTCATTAACTAAAATTACGTTTTCTTCTTTCATAATAGAACAAAAATACCAAGTAAAATGATAAAAACATCAATCTTATGATAAATTTAAAAAGCCTGCTTATCAATTATTCTTATTGACGCTAATAATAGTATCTTTGCTACCGATTTGTTATAGAGAATATGAGTTTTATTAAGGAAATAAATAGAAGGCGAACTTTTGGGATTATATCGCATCCAGATGCGGGAAAAACAACGTTAACAGAAAAATTACTCCTTTTTGGAGGGGCTATTCAAGAGGCTGGAGCCGTTAAGAGCAATAAAATTAAAAAAGGGGCTACTAGTGATTTTATGGAAATTGAGCGTCAACGTGGTATTTCTGTTGCAACTTCTGTATTGGCGTTTGAATATAAAGGTATCAAAATTAATATTTTAGACACGCCAGGGCATAAGGATTTTGCTGAAGACACCTTTAGAACGCTTACCGCTGTTGACAGCGTTATTGTAGTCATTGACGTTGCCAAAGGTGTCGAGGAACAAACAGAAAAATTAGTTGAAGTTTGTAGAATGCGTAACATCCCCATGATTGTTTTTATAAACAAGATGGATAGAGAAGGAAAAGATGCCTTTGATTTATTAGATGAAGTTGAGCAAAAATTAGGATTAAAAGTAATACCCTTAAGTTTCCCTATTGGTATGGGGTATGACTTTAGAGGAATCTATAATATTTGGGAGAAAAATGTCAATCTTTTTAGTGGTGATAGCAGAAAAGATATTGAAGAAACCATCGAAATTTCAGATTTATCATCTCCGGAATTGGACAAATTGATTGGTAATAAAGCGGCAAATACTTTAAGAGAAGAAATAGAACTTGTTGACGGCATATATCCAACGTTTAATAAAGATGAGTATTTAAACGGACATCTACAGCCTGTTTTCTTTGGGTCTGCATTAAACAACTTTGGAGTTAGAGAGTTATTAGATTGTTTCGTTGAAATTGCACCCAAGCCAAGACCTAAACAAAGTGAAGAACGTTTAGTAAAACCTGATGAAGATAAATTTACTGGTTTTGTATTTAAAATACACGCCAATATGGATCCTAATCATAGAAACCGTTTAGCGTTTATTAAAATTGTATCCGGTGAATTTAAACGCAATGCACCATATCTACATGTAAGACATAACAAAAAAGTAAAATTCTCTAGCCCAAATGCTTTTTTTGCTGAAAAGAAAGAAATTGTAGATATATCATTTCCTGGTGATATTGTCGGACTACAAGACACTGGTACTTTTAAAATTGGAGATACGCTAACAGAAGGAGAAATATTAAACTATAAAGGGGTTCCTAGTTTTTCACCTGAACATTTTAGATATATAAACAATGCAGATCCATTAAAATCGAAACAACTTTTTAAAGGAATTGACCAATTAATGGATGAAGGTGTTGCCCAGCTATTTACATTGGAATTAAACGGCAGAAAAGTCATTGGAACGGTTGGTGCTTTACAATATGAAGTCATACAATATAGACTTGAACATGAGTATGGAGCGAAATGTACGTATGAAAATTTGAATGTGTATAAAGCTTGTTGGGTTGACCCAAAAAACTCAAAGAGTGATGAGTATAAAGAATTCATTAGAGTAAAACAGCGGTTTTTGGCTAAAGACAAACAAAACCAATTAGTGTTTTTGGCAGATTCAGCGTTTTCATTACAAATGACCCAACAGAAATACCCTAGTATAAAATTTCACTTTACCTCAGAATTCTAACTTGTTAACGAAATAATTTTGAAATAAATTAAGTATTCGCAATTTTTGAATAATAACAATGATTTATTATTAAAATAATATATTAATATTATCAAATTAATAATTCATAACCCCAAATATAAACTTTATGGATTCTTTTGAAAACGAATTTAGTAATTCTGATATTACCGTAACCTTTGAACCTCGTATTTGCATTCATGCTGAAAAATGTGCCAAAGAGTTGTCATCTGTATTTAGAACATCTATAATCCCATGGATTAACTTAGACAATTCAGAAACTAATAAAATAATTAATCAAATAAAGCGATGTCCTTCTGGTGCATTAAAATACAGAAAGAATAAAAAAAAGAAAGCGAGTTAAAGCTGTTAGCGTTATTAATAAATTATAAAAAATCCCTCTAAATATTTTAAAGGGATTTTTTTATTTTAAGCCTGTCCGGTTGGTCCAAAATTTAAAGGTATTGGTGGTTGCTCATAATCTTTAATCTCACCATGAGCATTTTCAAACCTTGCAATATTCTCTCCTAACGCTTTGAGCAATCGCTTAGCATGTTGTGGCGTTAAAATAATTCTAGACTTTACTTTATTTTTTGGAACACCAGGCATAATATTAACAAAATCAACAACAAACTCAGATACCGAATGATTAATAATAGCCAAATTAGAATACGTTCCTTCAGCTACCGCTTCATCTAACTCAATATTAATTTGTCCTTGCTTGGGTTCCTTTTTATCTTCTGCCATGGATTAAATATTTATAAAAAAGATTCCCACAATTGTGGGAATCTTTTTTTAATTATAATTTACTTCTTTTCTAGCCTGCATCATTTCATCAAACTCCTCTTTAGAACCAACTATGATGTTAGTATATTTAGGCATTCCTGTACCAGCTGGTATTCTATGTCCTACAATAACATTTTCTTTTAGTCCTTCTAAATCATCAATTTTACCAGCTACTGCTGCTTCATTAAGAACTTTTGTTGTTTCTTGGAAAGAAGCTGCTGATATAAATGACTTAGTCTGAAGTGAAGCTCTTGTTATACCTTGTAAAATTGGTGTTGCTGTTGCAGATTGTGCATCTCTTGCAACTATTAGGTTTTTGTCTTCTCTTCGTAGAATAGAATTTTCATCTCTTAACTGAAATGCTGAAATAATTTGACCAGCTTTAACAGTTTGAGATTCTCCAGGATCCTCAACAACTTTAAGACCAAATATTTCATCATTTTGCTCAATAAAATCTGATTTATGAACTAATTGATCTTCTAAAAATAGAGTATCACCAGAATCTATAATTCTAACTTTACGCATCATTTGTCTTACAACAACCTCAAAGTGTTTATCATTAATTTTCACACCTTGTAAACGATACACTTCTTGTACTTCATTTACTAAGTATTGTTGTACCGCAGAAGGCCCTTTTATATTTAAAATATCATTAGGCGTTACAGAACCATCAGAAAGTGGCATACCAGCTTTAACGTAATCATTTTCTTGAACAAGAATTTGACTAGATAATTTTACTAAGTATTTTTTTACTTCACCTAATTTTGATTCTACTATAATCTCGCGATTACCTCTCTTTATTTTTCCAAAAGAAACCACACCATCAATTTCACTAACAACAGCAGGATTAGATGGATTACGTGCTTCAAATAATTCCGTTACACGTGGTAAACCTCCTGTAATATCACCTGATTTTGCGGACTTACGTGGTATTTTAACTAAAATCTTACCAACTTTAATTTTTTCACCGTCTTCAATCATTAAATGCGCTCCAACTGGTAAATTGTATGAACGTAAAACATTTCCTTTTCCATCTTCAACATGAAGTGTTGGAATTAACTTTTTATTTCTAGATTCTGAAATAACTTTTTCTTGGAATCCTGTTTGCTCATCAATTTCTACCTGATATGTAATACCCTGTTCAATATTTTCATATTTAACCTGACCTGCAAATTCTGATATGATTACACCATTATATGGATCCCATGAACATACTACATCACCTTTTTTCAACGTATCACCACTCTTAACAAAAACACTTGATCCGTAAGGAATATTATTTGTGCTTAAAGTAATACCTGATTTTTTATCAATCAATTTCAATTCTGACGTACGAGAAATTACAATATCAACTATATTTCCTTCGTTATCTTCGCCTTTCACTGTTTTAAGATCCTCTATCTCAGCAATACCATCAAATTTAACAGCAAGTTTATTTTCTTCTGAGATATTTCCTGCAATACCACCTACGTGGAATGTACGAAGTGTTAACTGCGTACCTGGTTCTCCAATAGATTGTGCGGCAACTACACCAACAGCTTCTCCTCGTTGAACCATTTTACCTGTTGCTAAGTTACGTCCGTAACATTTAGCACAAATTCCTTTTTTGGCTTCACATGTTAATGCGGAACGTACTTCTAAACTTTCAATTGGTGACTTTTCTATAGCTTTAGCGATATCATCTTCAATTAATTGACCTGATGACACCAATAATTCTTCAGTAATAGGATCATAAACATCATTTAAAGAAACACGTCCAACGATTCTCTCTTCAAGTGTTTCAACCACTTCATCGTTTTTCTTTAATGGCTCAACTTCTACTCCTCTTAGTGTACCACAATCTTCAGTATTAATAATAACATCTTGAGATACATCAACTAATCTACGAGTTAAATAACCAGCATCAGCGGTTTTAAGAGCTGTATCGGCAAGACCCTTACGAGCACCGTGCGTAGAAATAAAGTATTCTAAAATTGAAAGTCCTTCTTTAAAGTTAGAAAGAATTGGATTTTCAATAATCTCTCCACCACCTGCATTAGATTTTTTAGGTTTTGCCATCAATCCACGCATACCTGTAAGCTGACGAATCTGTTCTTTAGATCCACGAGCCCCAGAATCAAGCATCATAAACACAGAGTTAAACCCTTGTTGATCTTCACGAATACGTTTCATAGACAACTCAGTTAACGCTGCATTAGTTGATGTCCAAATATCAATTACTTGGTTATAACGCTCGTTGTTAGTAATAAGTCCCATATTATAGTTACCCATTATACCATCAACTTGCTTATTTGCAGCAGAAATCATATCTACTTTTTCTGGTGGAATAATAATATCACCTAAACTAAATGACAAACCTCCTTGGAATGCGAACTTAAATCCTAAAGTTCTAATTTCATCGAGAAATTCAGCTGTTTCAGGAACAGACGTGAATTTAAGAATATTACCAATAATATCTCTTAAAGACTTTTTGGTAAGGACCTCATTTATGTAACCGGCAGCTTGAGGCACTTTTTGATTAAATAAAACACGTCCAACCGTTGTTTCAATAATCATTGGCTCTAATTTCCCATCTGCATTAATATCTAAGGTTCTTACTTTAATAGCAGCATTTAAATCAACTTTCTTTTCATTAAAAGCTATCTCAACTTCCTCAGGCGCATAAAAAGTTAAACCTTCTCCTTGAACAGGTGCTTCAGGCGTAGATTTACGCAATTTAGTCATATAATATAACCCTAAAACCATATCCTGTGAAGGAACGGTTACTGGAGATCCATTAGCCGGATTCAAGATATTATGAGATGCCAACATTAATAATTGACATTCTAAAATAGCTTCTGGTCCTAAAGGTAAATGAACAGCCATTTGGTCACCATCAAAATCCGCGTTAAACGCAGTACATACTAATGGATGCAACTGAATTGCTTTACCTTCAATAAGTTTTGGTTGAAATGCTTGAATACCTAATCTATGTAAAGTTGGCGCACGGTTTAGTAATACCGGATGTCCTTTAAGGACATTTTCCAAGATATCCCAAACCACTGGCTCTCTTTTATCAATAATTTTTTTAGCTGACTTAACTGTTTTAACAATACCTCTTTCTATCAGTTTTCTAATAACAAAAGGCTTGTAAAGTTCTGCCGCCATATTTTTTGGTAAACCACATTCGAATAATTTTAATTCTGGTCCAACCACAATCACAGAACGTGCAGAATAATCAACACGTTTACCCAATAAGTTTTGACGGAAACGTCCTTGTTTACCTTTTAATGAATCCGATAATGATTTTAATGGTCTATTAGAATCTGTTTTAACTGCAGAAGACTTACGTGTATTATCAAATAATGAATCTACAGATTCTTGAAGCATACGTTTTTCATTCCGTAAAATTACTTCAGGGGCCTTAATTTCAACTAATCGCTTTAAACGATTATTTCTAATAATTACTCTTCTATATAAATCATTTAAATCAGACGTTGCAAAACGACCACCATCTAACGGTACTAACGGACGTAATTCTGGTGGAATTACAGGAACCACTTTCATGATCATCCATTCTGGACGATTCTCTCTATTTTGGTTAGACTCACGTAAAGATTCTACAACTTGTAAACGCTTTAATGCTTCTGTTTTACGTTGTTTAGAAGTTTCTGTGTTTGCTTTATGACGCAATTCATAAGACAAGGCTTCTAAATCAATTCTTGATAATAATTCAATTAAACATTCGGCTCCCATTTTTGCAAGGAACTTATTTGGATCTGTATCTTCTAAATATTGGTTGTCTTGTGGAAGTGATTCAAGAACATTTAAATATTCTTCCTCCGTTAAGAAATCCATTTTTTGCAATGGCTCTCCATCAATATTCTTTGCATTACCAGGTTGAATTACTACATAACGTTCATAGTAAATAATCATATCTAATTTCTTAGATGGTAAGCCTAATAAATAACCTATTTTGTTCGGTAAAGAACGGAAATACCAAATGTGAGCTACAGGAACAACAAGATTGATGTGTCCTACTCTATCACGACGCACTTTCTTCTCAGTTACTTCAACCCCACATCTATCACATACAATTCCTTTATAACGTATACGTTTATATTTTCCACAAGCACATTCGTAGTCTTTTACAGGACCAAAAATACGCTCACAGAACAAACCATCTCTCTCTGGTTTGTGAGTTCGATAATTGATAGTTTCTGGTTTTAAAACTTCACCTTTAGATTCTGCTAAAATAGATTCTGGTGACGCTAAACCAATTGAGATCTTATTAAATCTCTGTACTGTATTCTTATCTTGTTTTCTTGCCATAATATATGGTGATATCCAATTATTTGTAAACTTTTAGCACATCACTTTTTCAAGTGATGTGCAATATATTATTCCTCTAATCTTATGTCTAATCCAAGACCTTTCAACTCATGCATTAATACATTGAAAGATTCTGGTAGTCCCGGTTCTGGCATTGGTTCGCCTTTAACAATGGCTTCATACGTTTTTGCTCTACCAATAACATCATCAGATTTTACGGTTAAGATTTCACGTAGCGTTGAAGAAGCGCCATAAGCTTCAAGTGCCCATACCTCCATCTCACCAAAACGCTGTCCACCAAATTGTGCTTTACCACCAAGCGGTTGTTGCGTAATTAATGAGTAAGGTCCTATTGAACGTGCGTGCATTTTATCATCAACCATATGTCCTAATTTTAACATATAGATAACTCCAACGGTTGCAGGTTGATCAAAACGTTGACCTGTTCCACCATCATACAGATAGGTATGACCAAATCTTGGAATTTCAGCTTCGTCTGTTAATTCGTTAATCTGATCTAAGGTAGCACCATCAAAAATAGGCGTCGCATAAGTGCGTCCTAATTTTTGTCCAGCCCAACCAAGTACAGTTTCATAAATCTGACCAATGTTCATACGAGACGGTACACCAAGCGGATTTAATACGATGTCAACAGGCGTTCCATCTTCTAAGAAAGGCATATCTTCTTGACGAACAATACGAGCCACAATACCTTTGTTACCGTGACGTCCTGCCATTTTATCACCAACCTTAAGTTTACGTTTCTTAGCAATATAAACTTTTGCAAGTTTTATTATACCGGCAGGAAGTTCGTCTCCTACAGAAATTGTAAACTTCTCACGTCTTAAAGACCCTTGTAAATCGTTTTCTTTAATTTTGTAGTTATGAATTAAATCTGCTACTAATTGATTTGTATGATCATCGGTTGTCCATTTTCCAGACACTAAATGCGCATAATCATCAACTGCATTTAACATTTTAAGTGTGAATTTTTTACCTTTTGGTAATACTTCTTCGCCTAAATCATTATAAATACCTTGAGCCGTTTTACCATTTACGATGTTGAATAATTTTTCGATTAAAACATTTTTTAAATCTTCAAATTTAGCATCATAAACACCTTCTAACTGAGCAATATCGTCCTTATCTTGAGCTCTTTTGCGTTTATCTTTAACGGCACGAGCAAATAATTTTTTATCTATTACTACACCATTTAAGGATGGAGACGCCTTTAAAGAGGCATCTTTAACATCACCTGCTTTGTCACCAAAGATAGCTCGTAATAATTTTTCTTCAGGAGTTGGATCACTTTCACCTTTTGGCGTGATTTTTCCAATAAGAATATCACCAGGTTTCACATCTGCTCCAATACGAATCATTCCATTTTCATCCAAATCTTTAGTAGCTTCTTCTGAAACGTTTGGAATATCATTGGTTAATTCTTCGTTACCCAACTTCGTATCTCTAACTTCTAAAGAATACTCATCAATATGAATAGAAGTAAAAATATCTTCTCTTACAACTTTTTCTGAGATCACAATCGCATCCTCAAAATTATATCCTTTCCAAGGCATAAAGGCCACTTTCATATTTCTACCAAGTGCTAATTCGCCTTTTTGTGTAGCATAACCTTCACATAAAACTTGACCTTTAGTAACCTTATCACCTTTTATTACAATTGGTTTAAGATTGATAGAAGTTCCTTGGTTTGTTTTTCTGAATTTTACGAGGGGGTATGTCTTAACATCACTATCAAAACTTACTTTGGCCTCATCTTCGGTACGATCATACTTAATAACGATTTGGGTGGCATCAACATATTGAACAACACCATTACCTTCTGCATTGATAAGTACACGAGAATCTGAAGCGACTTGGCGCTCTAAGCCTGTTCCAACAATAGGTGCTTGAGGTAGTAATAATGGAACTGCCTGACGCATCATGTTAGATCCCATTAAGGCACGGTTTGCATCATCATGCTCTAAGAACGGAATTAAAGAAGCCGAAATAGATGAGATTTGATTTGGCGCTACGTCTGTGTAATCAAGACTTTTAGGATCAATCACAGGGAAATCTCCTTCCATTCTAGCAATTACTTTATCGTGTAAAATCTTACCATCATCATCAACTTTAACGGTTGCTTGCGCAATTAATTTTTCCTCTTCCTCTTCTGCACTTAAATAAATGGGGGCATTTTTAATATCAACGACACCATCAGTTACTTTTCTATAAGGAGTTTCAATGAATCCCATTGAATTAACCTTAGCAAATACTGACAGAGAAGAAATCAAACCAATGTTTGGTCCTTCCGGTGTTTCAATTGGACATAGACGTCCGTAGTGTGTATAGTGAACATCACGAACCTCGAAACCTGCTCTTTCTCTAGATAAACCTCCTGGTCCTAAAGCTGATAAACGACGTTTGTGAGTGATTTCAGCTAATGGATTTGTTTGATCCATAAACTGAGATAACTGATTCGTTCCGAAGAATGAATTAATAACAGACGATAAAGTCTTAGCATTAATTAAATCTATAGGAGTAAACACCTCGTTATCACGAACGTTCATACGTTCACGAATCGTACGTGCCATACGTGCTAAACCAACACCAAATTGAGAAGATAATTGTTCACCTACTGTACGAACACGACGGTTAGATAAGTGATCAATATCATCAATCTCTGCTTTAGAATTGATTAACTCTATTAAGTATTTTATAATAGTTATGATATCTTCTTTAGTAAGCACTTGCTTATCCATTCCAATATCAAGACCTAATTTTTTATTCATTCTGTAACGCCCAACTTCTCCCAAAGAATAACGTTGGTCACTAAAGAATAATTTATCTATAATACCACGTGCTGTTTCCTCATCTGGCGGTTCAGCATTACGCAGTTGTCTGTATATATGTTCAACAGCCTCTTTTTCAGAGTTTGTTGGATCTTTCTGTAATGTATTATGAATAATTGCATAATCACCTTGCTCAGCACTTTCTTTGTGTAAAAGAATCGTTTTAACGTCAGCCTCAAGAATTTCTTCTATATTCTCTTTATCTAAAACTGTATCACGATCAAGAATAATTTCGTTACGCTCAATAGATACAACTTCTCCTGTATCTTCATCAACAAAATCCTCATGCCATGTATTTAAAACACGTGCTGCTAATTTTCTTCCTAAGTATTTTTTTAATCCAGATTTTGATACTTTTACTTCTTCAGCAAGATCAAAAATCTCTAAAATGTCTTTATCTCGTTCAAAGCCTATAGCCCTGAACAATGTTGTAACAGGTAATTTTTTCTTTCTATCAATGTAGGCATACATTACCTGATTAATATCTGTAGCAAATTCAATCCAAGAACCTTTGAAAGGAATAACCCTAGCTGAATATAATTTAGTTCCATTTGCATGAAATGACTGTCCAAAGAAAACACCGGGAGATCTGTGTAATTGGGATACAACTACTCGCTCTGCACCATTAATTACAAATGTACCACTTGGTGTCATGTAAGGTATTGTCCCTAAGTAAACATCTTGCACAATAGTTTCAAAATCTTCATGTTCAGGATCTGTACAATAAAGTTTTAGCCTCGCCTTTAAAGGAACGCTATAGGTAAGCCCTCTTTCAATACACTCATCAATAGCATATCTTGGTGGATCTACAAAGTAATCTAAAAATTCTAAAACGAATTGATTACGAGAATCTGTTATAGGAAAGTTTTCCATGAAGGTATTATAAAGACCTTCATCTCCTCTTTCTTCTGATTTTGTCTCTAATTGGAAAAAATCCTGGAAGGATTTTATCTGAATATCCAAGAAATCTGGATACTCTGTTCTATTTACAATAGAGGAGAAATTTAATCTTTCAGCTTGTGTTGATAACATCAATGGACGGAGTTTTGATTAAAAAAAAATAATTGTGGCGTATGTAATGATTATATACGCAAAATGGTTTAGGTCTTGGAGTTAACCTCCAGACCTAAACCTTTATGTTCTTGGTTAGGTAAGCTTATTTAAGCTCAACCTCTGCTCCAGCTTCTTCTAAAGATGCTTTTAATGCTTCAGCTTCGTCTTTAGAAACTGCTTCTTTAATTGGGCTTGGTGCTTCATCAACTAAACCTTTAGCTTCTTTTAAGCCAAGACCAGTTAATTCTTTTACTAATTTAACAACTGCTAATTTAGATGCTCCAGCTGCTTTTAATATCACATCAAATTCAGTTTGAGCTTCAGCGGCTTCTTCACCACCAGCAGCAGGACCAGCAACAGCAACTGCAGCAGCAGCAGCAGGCTCGATACCATACTCATCTTTTAATATAGTAGCTAACTCGTTTACTTCTTTTACTGTTAAGTTAACTAATTGTTCTGCGAAATCTTTTAAATCTGCCATTTTTCTATCGTTTTAATAATTTTTTAATTTTAATATAATTGTAATAAAGTGCGTACTTGATAATACTATCCTTCTTTTTCAGATAGTGTTTTAATAATTCCAGCTAGTTTTCCACCACTTGATTTAAGTGCTGAAACAACGTTTTTAGCAGGAGATTGTAATAATCCAATAATATCTCCTATTAACTCTTCTTTAGACTTGATATCTACTAACATGTCTAATTGGTTATCGCCAATATAAACTGCTTCCTCAATAAATGCGCCTTTTAATAAAGGTTTATCTGATTTTTTACGGAAGGTTTTTATTAGCTTAGCTGGCACATTACCAGTTTCAGAATACATCACAGATGTATTTCCTTTTAAGACAGTAGCAAGATCTCCAAAATCTCTATCTGAAGCTTCCATTGCCTTTTCTAGTAATGTATTTTTAACAACTGCTAATTTTACGTTGGCTTTAAAACAAGCGCGACGTAAATTTGAGGTAGTATTTGCGTTTAATCCTGAAATATCTGTTAAATAAATATTTGCATTATTGGCTAATTCTGCAGTTAATTCCTCAATTACTTTTGATTTTTCTTCTCTTGTCATAATAAAAGTTTTAACTTATTAACCAATTTTTGAATCAACGGCAATACTAGGACTCATTGTAGAAGACATATAAATGCTCTTAACATAAGTGCCTTTTGAAGCAGTTGGTTTTAATTTAATTAATGTTTGTAATAATTCATTTGCATTGCCTGCAATTTTATCAGCGCTAAATGATGCTTTTCCAATTGGAGCATGAACAATACCAGTTTTATCAACTTTAAAGTCAATTTTCCCAGCTTTCACTTCCGCAACTGCTTTTGCAACATCCATAGTTACTGTGCCTGTTTTTGGGTTTGGCATTAAACCACGAGGACCTAATACACGTCCTAAAGGACCCAATTTACCCATTACACTTGGCATCGTAATAATAACATCAACGTCGGTCCAACCATTCTTAATTTTATCAAGATACTCGTCTAAACCTACGTAATCTGCTCCGGCTTCTTTAGCCTCGGCTTCTTTATCTGGTGTTACTAATGCTAATACTTTCATGTCTTTACCTGTACCATGAGGAAGTGAAACAACTCCTCTTACCATTTGATTTGCTTTACGAGGATCAACTCCTAAACGAACCGCAATATCTACAGATGCATCAAATTTTGTACTAGTAATTTCTTTTACTAATGAAGATGCTTCATCAAGAGAATAAATTTTCCCTTTTTCTATTTTTGCTAAAGCCTCTTTTTGCTTTTTTGTTAATCTTGCCATTTTATAATGTCTTTAATCGATTAAGATGGAAATTTTCCTGTTACAGTTATTCCCATTGATCTTGCCGTACCAGCAACCATTTTCATAGCAGACTCCGTAGTAAATGCATTTAAATCTACCATTTTGTCTTCTGCAATAGTTTTAACCTGGTCCCAAGACACTTTAGCTACTTTTTTTCGGTTTGGTTCTCCTGAACCTTTTTTCACTTTGGCCGCTTCTAATAATTGTACTGCAGCTGGAGGAGTTTTGATTACAAAGTCAAATGATTTGTCTTTGTAAACAGAGATAACAACTGGTAATACTTTACCAGGCTTATCTTGAGTTCTCGCATTAAATTGCTTACAGAACTCCATAATGTTAACTCCAGCAGCACCTAAAGCGGGTCCAACCGGTGGCGATGGATTCGCAGCACCTCCCCGAACTTGTAACTTAACTACTTTACCTAATTCTTTTGCCATTTTTAATAATTTAGTTTGATACGTTTTTTATTTGGAAGCAAAAACCGCATCTCTTTATATAGTGTAACAATTATTATACTTTTTCAACTTGCATATAGCTTAACTCCAATGGTGTTTTTCTTCCAAAGATTTTAACCATTACTTCAAGCTTACGCTTTTCTTCATTTATTTTTTCAATCGTACCATCAAATCCATTAAACGGTCCATCGATAACTTTTACTGTTTCTCCTTTTGTAAAAGGAATTGCAACATTAGCATTTTCCTCTACTGATAATTCATCAACCTTACCTAACATTCTGTTAACTTCAGATTGTCTTAATGGCACAGGGTCTCCACCTTTAGTTTCTCCTAAAAAACCAATAACGTTAGTGACCGATCTAATTATATGAGGAACTTCACCAGCTAAATTTGCCTGAATCATTATATATCCCGGGAAGAAAACCTTTTCCTTATGAATTTTTTTTCCGTTACGTATTTGAATAACTCTTTCTGTAGGAACTAACACCTGATCTACATAATCTTGAAGACCTAAACGAGCTATTTCATTCTCAATATAAGTCTTGATTTTGTTTTCCTGACCACTTACTGCTCTAACAACATACCATTTTTTACTGCTTACTTCAGACATAGAATTGAATTTTTACTGTTAACTAATTAATTGAAAGTAAAACGCAATCACTCTGCT
The DNA here is from genome assembly GCF_057126245.1 of Yeosuana sp. Taxonomy (NCBI): domain Bacteria; kingdom Pseudomonadati; phylum Bacteroidota; class Flavobacteriia; order Flavobacteriales; family Flavobacteriaceae; genus Yeosuana; species Yeosuana sp. The sequence goes on from NZ_DBNGMQ010000077.1 coordinate 184,671, forward strand.
GAATACGGTATCAACGCCCCAAATTGCTAAAGAAAATACAATTGAAAAAACCGCGACTAAAACAGTTAAACTTTGAGCTTCTGCCCATGGCGTCCAACTTACATTATTTTTAAGTTCTCCAAATGATTCTTTTACATAATTTACAATTCCAGCCATTTATATTTTATTTTATTTTACGAGATTCAATATTATTAAAATATCATACATTCATCTCGCATTATCTTTTGATTATTTTCAAAAGCACTTTTTATTTCCAAGCACGGGTTGAGAGACTCGAACTCCCGACACCTGGTTTTGGAGACCAGTGCTCTACCAACTGAGCTAAACCCGTAAATATAAGTCAAGGCATTCCATAAAAATGGAATACCTTAGCTTATTATATAATTATACTTAATTAGTCTAAAATCTCAGTAACCTGACCAGCACCAACTGTTCTACCACCTTCACGAATCGCAAAACGTAAACCTACATTCATTGCAATTTTCTGAATTAAATCAACAGTGATAGTTAAGTTGTCTCCAGGCATAACCATCTCAACTCCATCAGGAAGCACAATGTTTCCAGTTACGTCAGTTGTACGAACGTAAAACTGTGGACGGTAGTTATTATGGAATGGCGTGTGACGTCCACCTTCTTCTTTTTTCAAGATATAAACCTCAGCTTTAAATTTAGCATGTGGAGTTACAGAACCTGGCTTAGTAATTACCATACCTCTAGAGATTTGAGTTTTCTCAATACCTCTTAATAAGATACCAGCATTATCTCCAGCTTCACCTCTATCAAGAATTTGACGGAACATTTCAATACCTGTAATAGTAGAAGTTAACTTCTCAGCACCCATACCAATAATTTCTACAGGATCTCCAGTATTTGCAATACCAGTTTCAATACGACCAGTAGCAACAGTTCCACGACCAGTGATAGAGAATACATCTTCAATAGGCATTAAAAATGGCTTATCAACTTCTCTTAATGGTTCTTCTATCCAAGTATCAACAGCTTCCATAAGCTCCATTACAGAATCAACCCATTTTTGCTCACCGTTAAGTGCACCTAAGGCAGAACCGGCAATTACAGGCCCGTTATCTCCATCATACTCATAGAACGATAATAGATCTCTAATTTCCATATCTACTAATTCTAGTAACTCTTCATCATCAACCATATCCACTTTATTCATGAATACAACAATACGAGGAATACCTACCTGACGACCTAATAAGATATGCTCACGCGTTTGAGGCATAGGACCATCAGTTGCAGCAACCACTAAAATTGCACCATCCATTTGAGCAGCACCCGTTACCATGTTCTTTACGTAATCCGCGTGACCTGGACAGTCAACGTGCGCATAGTGACGATTTGCAGTTGAATACTCAACGTGAGACGTATTAATTGTAATACCTCTTTCTTTTTCTTCAGGAGCATTATCGATTGAATCGAAACTTCTCATTTCAGACAATCCTGCATTTGCTAATACAGAAGTAATAGCAGCAGTTAAAGTTGTTTTACCGTGATCTACGTGTCCAATTGTACCAATATTTAAATGTGGTTTTGAACGATCAAAATTTGCCTTTGCCATGTTTAATTTATTTAATCTTAGTTATATAATAATATTAGTGTGTACGTTTCTAACTTTGATAGAGCCAATGACGGGAATTGAACCCGTGACCTCTTCCTTACCAAGGAAACGCTCTACCCCTGAGCTACACCGGCTTTAAAAAAGAGCGGGAGACCGGGTTCGAACCGGCGACATTCAG